>JALZHT010000774.1 GCA_030860645.1 Acidobacteriota bacterium | reverse complement strand
ACCTTAACGAAGGAGAAACTGATTGGCTAAAGACGATCTCATCCCGGCGGAAGGCGTCATCATTGATAAGCAGCCGAACGCCTTTTTCAAAGTGCAGCTCCACAACAGCGACCACGTCGTGCTCGCGCAAATCTCCGGCAAGATGCGCAAGAACCGCATCCGCATCCTGGTCGGCGACCGCGTCAGCATCGAGATGTCGCCCTACGACCTCTCCCGCGGCCGCATCACCTACCGGTTCAAGTAGACCCGCCCCGGCCGCGGCGGCCGGCGCGCCGAACGAGGGCGGCCCTGACGGCCGCCCGCTCGCGCCCCGGCTATTTCCCCGCGCCCCCGCGAAACGCTCCTCTCTGCCGCCGCGGGGGCGGAGCTTTCATTCCAGCCCCAACACTTCCCGCAAACTCCTCAAGTTGCCCTCGGCCTCGCGCCGGAACTGCTCCGCCCAGCGCCCCACGTCGCGCGCCGCCGGGTCGTAGAGGGCGCGCCGCAACCGCCGCGTCAAAGCCTCCACGTCGCCGAACTCGTAGGTGAGCATGCCGCGCGTCTCGCCGACGTTCGTCGCCACGACGGGCAGGCCGCACCACGCGGCCTCGACGCGCGAGATGCCGTAGCCCTCGCGGACGACGGCGCGGACGAAGGCGTCGCTCCGGCGCAGGATTTTGTACACCTCCGGGTTCGGCACGTCCTCCAGCACCGTGATCCACTCGCGCCCCTTGAGCACGCCGGCGCGGTAAGCCTCGTCGCGCGCGAACGCGCCGTCGAGCAGGAGGAGGCCCAAGTCCTCGCCCGTCTCCGCGCGCAGGCGCTCGACGGCGCGGGCCGCGTCCGCGAAACCGTAGTCGGCGATGAAGGAGCCGACGGAGCAGACGCGCCGCGGGCGTCTGAGGTAAGGCCGCAACTCCTGCTCGGTCGCCTCGGGGAGCGGCCCGTCCAGGTGGCGGCGCGGGACGGGCACCAGGCACGGGATGACCGTCACCTTCTGCGTGACCTTGATCTCGTCTTGCAGCCAGCGCCGCAGCTCGTCGCTGACGACGACGAACTCGTCCGCGCCGGCGACGGCCAGGCGGAAGAGCAGGCGGCGCAGCGGCGTGAACTCGCGGTGGCGCGAAGGGAGTGACCCGTCGAGGATATTCTTGTACCATCGAAAGCGGAGCACGAGTTTGCAGGCGAGCCAGGCCCCGAGCAGCAGCGGGTTCGGGTGTTCGAGGTGGAAGTGAGTCGCGTCGAGGACGCGCGCCGCGCGCCCCTCCTTGAGCGCGAGCGGGACGAGGCCGAGCCTCCGGTGGCGGAAGAGGCGCACACCCGGCTCGCCGCCGAACGGCCCGCCGAAGTAGGCCCACACGCCGACCCGCGGGGACTGGAAGTGCTCCAGCAGAAAACTCATGTAGACGGAGACGCCGCCGAACGGCGGCGGGAGCGGGCCTAAGAGGACGACTTTGCGGCTCATCGCGAGCCGCCATCATGCACCAAACCCGCGCGCCCCGGCAACGGGGCCTCTGTCGTGAGGATTAGTTAACAGGGATGGACGGGATGAAGAAATGACGGATGATGACAACTTGCTTCTTATTCATCATTCCGCATTCATCATTTACCTTTTCACCCTGTCCGTCCCTTTTAAATTTTCTGTTGTCAGGCTCAGCATTGAATCGAGAGCAGTCAACGGGCGCGGCGGAAGTTTCGGTCGTGGTGCCGTCGTACAACCACGCGCGGTTCGTGGGGGCGGCGCTGCGGTCGGTCTTCCGGCAGACGCTCGCGCCGGCGCGGCTCGTCGTCATTGACGACGGCTCGACGGACGATTCGCCGCGCGTCGTCGAGCGCGCGCTCCGCGACTGCCCCTTCCCGTGCGAGCTGATCGCGCGGCCGAACCGCGGCCTCTGCGCGACCCTGAACGAAGGGCTCGCGCGCACGGGCGGCGAGTTCTTCGCCTACCTCGCGTCGGACGACCTCTGGCTCCCCGGACTGCTCGAAGCGCGCGTCCGGCTGCTGCGCGCGCGCCCCCGCGCCGTGCTCGCCTACGGCCACTGCTTCTTAATTGACGAGGCGAACCGCGTCGCCGACTGCACGCGGGACTGGGCGACTTACGCCGACGGCGACGCGCGCGCGATGCTCCTGGGGGCCGTCGCGCCGATGAGTCCGACGGTCGTCTACCGGCGCGAGGCCGTGGCGCGCCACGGCTGGAACGAGCGGGCGCGGCTCGAAGACTACGAGCTGTATTTAAAGCTCGCGCCCGAGGGCGAGTTCGCCTTCGACCCGCGCGCGCTCTCGGCGTGGCGGCGGCACGGGTCGAACGCGAGCCGGAGCCAGTTGATGATGCTCGAAGAGCACCTCGCGGCCCAGCGCCGCGTGCTCCCCGGCTACGGCCTCGGCGAGGCGGAGGTCGCGCGGCTGCACGCGCGCCTGCGCTTCGCCCGCGCCGAAGACTTCCTCCGCCTCGGCGAGAAGCGCGAGGCCCTGCGCCTGATGCGCGCCAACCTCTCCGGGGCCTCGCCCCGCGCGGCCGCGCGCCTCCTCCTCCGCCTCCTCGTCCCCTACGGCCT
>JALZHT010000773.1 GCA_030860645.1 Acidobacteriota bacterium | reverse complement strand
TCGCCGGCGTCGGCGTCGGCGTCCCCGGACTCGTCAACCCGCAGACGGGGCGCGTCGTCATCTCCTCGGACTTGCCCTCGGTCGTGCGCGGCGACCTGCTGGCCGAGCTGAAGGGCGCGACGGGGCTGCCGGTCGTCCTCGACAACGACGCCAACGCGGGCGCTTTAGGCGAGTACACGGTCGGCGCGGGCCGCGGCGCGCGCAACATGTTCTACGTGACCATCGGCACCGGCATCGGCGGCGCGCTCATCCTCGAAGGCCGGCTCTGGCGCGGCGTGTCGGGGTTCGCGGGCGAGTTCGGCCACATCACCATTGACCCCGAGGGCGTCGAGTGCATGTGCGGCAACGTCGGCTGCCTGGAGACGGTCGCCTCGGCCCCGAACATCGTCCGCCGCACGCACGAGCGGCTCCTGCGCGACTCGACCTCGTCGCTCTCGCGCCTCGGCCTCTCGAAGAACTTCACGGCCGCCGACGTGGCCCACGAGGCCCGCAACGGCGACGACTTCGCGCTGCTGATGATCGAGCGCACGGGCCGCTACATCGGCACGGCCGTCGCGGCCGTCATCAACCTCCTCAACGTCGAGCGCGTCGTCTTGGGCGGCGGCGTGATGGAGGCCGGCGAACTCATCCTCAACCCCATCATCCGCGAGGCCGGCCGCCGCTCCTTCCAGCCCTGCTTCGAGGCCACCCAGATCGTCGCCGCCACCCTCGGCCCCGACGCCGTCCCCATCGGCGCCGCCATGCTCGCCCGCGACGCCCAGGGCGGTTAATTCGATTGAGGCGAGTTTTCATCTCTTAATTGGGACAATGAGCTGTTATATTTTCGCATCGCCCTACGACACATTCTAAGTTCGCAGCACCATCGTCTGGATGAGGCCCCCGCTGAACCCCGGTAATTACCATGCCTACTCTATCACGCCCAAATGCGACGACTGATTTATACGGTGGGCAAGACCCTCGAGATATGCCCGCCTACTCCTTCCGAGACGCATCCTTTTATTTGGGTATTCCTCTGGCAACATTACGATCTTGGACACGCGGCCGATACTACCCCACTAAAGAAGGCCAGAAGTTCTTCAAACCTATCTTCCATCTGCCCGACGCTGAGAAGCCGTTACTCTCATTTACAAACCTCGTGGAGGCTCACGTATTGAATGCCATCCGCAGGCAGTACGGCGTTGATCTAAATAAAGTCCGGAAGAGCATCACGTACATCCAGAGGCACTTCAGTTACAGACACCCTCTGGCTGATCAGAGATTTGAAACTGACGGTATAAATCTTTTCATACACCATTATGGCGACCTGATTAACGTATCGCAGGACGGTCAACTAGCTATGCGAGCCGTCCTAGAAGAGCATTTAAGCCGTCTCGAACACGACCCGACGGGACGCGCGGCCCGCCTTTACCCTTTCCTTCGCGCCAATGGTCACCGGGAGAACAAATCCGTCGTTATCGACCCGTTCATCTCCTTCGGCAACCCCGTGATTGCGGGTACAGGTATTCCCACTGCGGTAATCGCCAGCCGCTTTGTCGCCGGCGACTCTGTTGTAGAGATCGCAAGAGACTATGGCCGCGAAACGTTCGAGGTCGAAGAGGCGATCCGGTACGAGCGAGCTGCCTGATGTCCCGCTCTTCCTTGACCGCGCTTTAGATTTCGACAGCCTTTACGACGCCCTCACTCAAGCTGGCGCTGTAGTTTTCCGTCACCGAGATCATTTCGAGGATGATGCACCGGATTTCAAGTGGCTCCCGGTGGTAGGCCACCAAGGCTGGGTGGTTTTAACTAAAGACAAAGCGATGCAGCATAGCGAGATTGAAAAAGCTGCAATTATGAATGCGAGAGTGTCCGTATTCATTCTTGTTAGAAGTGACCTTTCAGGGCAGGAAATGTCCTCGATCTTTGTCAGGGCTTTGCCTACTGTCTTTAAGTTGGCCCGCAAACATGCCCTCCTTTTATCGCTAAGATTTATCGAGATGCTTCTGTGATTAAGACAGATATTGTGTAGGTTTTGGCTCCATGCTCTGGAGCTGTCTCTACTTGTATTCCGTGCTCTTACCTTATGAGGAATTAAGGTATGCCTTTCATCACCGCGACGCGAGAGGACGGGGCGACGCTTTTGGTCAACATTGACCGGATTCAGTATGTGGCGTATCAGGACGCGGAAGGGCAGGAGGTTTTGAGCATCATCTTCGACACGAACCCGCCCGCGCAAGGCAGGCCCGGCACGAACGAGGTCGTCATCCACGGCGAGGAGGCGCGGCGCGTGTGGGCGGCCCTCAGCAGCGTCCTCGGTCTCTAGCGGTTCGCGCGCGCCGCGCGGCGTCGTCACGACTCACCAGGTGGCGCAGGAATGCTGCGCCGACGCCAGCCCGGCCCCGGTTGGTTTTCCCTTGATTGACGCGCCCGTGTGTACGGCACGGGGATTGTTTTGAGCGCCTGTCTCTCCCTCACATCCTACGAAGACAGGAGCGAATTCCATGAGAAGAATACTGGCGGTGTTCGTCGCGGTGTTGCTGACGAACGGGTTACTG
>JALZHT010000772.1 GCA_030860645.1 Acidobacteriota bacterium | reverse complement strand
GGCCGCGCCGCCGTGGACGCCGCCCACCGCCTCGCCGCCGCCGGCCTTGTTGCCGCCGCCCGCGCCGGTGCCGTAATCGTCGCCGCCGCCCGAGCCTTCGTCTCTCTCGTCACGTTCCCTGGACATCTCCTGTGTTCTCCTTTGTGAGAAGTCTCGCCCCCACTTGAGCGGGAGGCTGTCTTTGGTTCATGCCGGGATGAAAGCGCTGTTTAATTTGCGGCGGAGGATAACACAACTTCCGCGCGATGGAACCACTCTTTCTCTCGCGCGGCGAAAAAATTCTCCGCCGCCTCGGCGCACAAGTCGCACGCGCGCCCCGGCGGCGGCGTTTGCCCGCGCCCCCCGCAGCGTTCATAATGCCGACGACCACAGCACCCGCGACGGACTTTTCCACCCCGGAGGACGATGGAAGCGCTCACCTCAGCCCTGGCCGTCCTGACGGCGATGATCACGCCCGCCGTGCTCATCTCCGCCTGCGGCGCGCTCATCCTCTCGACCTCGACCCGGCTCGGCCGCGTCGTTGACCGCGTCCGCCTCCTCATTGACCGCTTCGAGGAGATGTCGCAGAGCGGCGACGAGGCGCAGCTCTTCGAGGAGCGCCGCGTCGTCATCTTCGACCAGCTCGACAAGCTGACCGGCCGCGCGCGACTGCTCCAGAGGGGCATGACCGTCTTCTACCTCGCGCTCGCGGCCTTCGTCCTGACGAGCGTCGCCATCGGGCTTGTGACGGCCGTCGGCGGCGCTGCTTACGCGTGGCTCGCCGTCGCGCTCGGCCTGCTCGGCTCCTCCGGCCTCTTCTACGGCAGCCTCCTCCTGATCTTCGAGGCGCGGCTCGCGCTCTCGACCATCAACGCCGAGATGGACTTCATCTGGAAGCTGGGGCGCGCGCTCGCGCCCCCCGACCTGCGTCAGACGCGCAGCCCGCACCACAACCCACTGACCCTGAGGCGGCGGCCGTGAACACCCGACCCTCCTACCTCGGACTCTACGAGACGGGCGAACTCAAGCGCCGCGTCGAGGCCCTGGAGCGGCTCCTGGAAGGCTGCACCGTCTGCCCGCTCGACTGCGGCAACAACCGCCTGCGGGGCGAGCTGGCCCGCTGCTACTCCGGCCCCCTGCCCGTCGTCTCCTCCTACACGCCGCACTTCGGCGAGGAGCCGGCGCTGGTGGGCACGCGCGGCGCGGGCAACGTCTTCTTCGGCAACTGCAACCTGCGCTGCGTCTACTGCCAGAACTACCAGATTTCGCAGGCGCACAAGGGGCAGGTGAAGAACGAGGTCACGCACGAGCGGCTCGCCGCGATGATGCTGGAGCTGCAAGCGCGCGGCTGCCACAACATCAACTTCGTCTCGCCCACGCACTTCGCCCCGCAGCTCGCCCGCGCCGTCCTCCTCGCCGCCGCGGGGGGCCTCCGCCTCCCGCTCGTCTACAACACGAACGCCTACGACTCGGCGGAAGTCCTCCGCCTGCTCGAAGGCGTCGTGGACATCTACCTGCCCGACCTCAAGTACGCGGACTCCGCGGACGGCTACGCCTACTCGAAAGTCCCTGCTTACGCGGAGCACGCCCGCGCCGCGCTCAGCGAGATGTTCCGGCAGACGGGCGACCGTTTGGTTTTCGGCGAGGACGGCCTGCTCAAGCGCGGCCTCGTCGTCCGCCTGCTCGTCCTCCCCAACGACCTCGCCGGCCTCCGCGAGTCGCTCACCTGGATACGCGACCGGTTAAGCCCGCGCGTCGCCGTCTCGCTCATGGCCCAGTATTACGCGACGAACAAGGCCGCGACCGACGGGCGTTACGCGCTGCTCTCGCGCCGCATCACCGAGGGCGAGTGGTGGCGGGCCGTCTCACTGCTCGACGAGCTGGGGATGGAGGAGGGCTGGATGCAGGAGTACGACGGGGCCTCGCACTACTACCGGCCCGACTTCTCAGACCCCGAGACGCCGTTCAAAGACATCCGGGACTTTCAGCCCTAGCGGCCGGAGATGACCACGCCTCTCGCACACTTCCTGACCGGCAGCGGGTACGACCTCGTCCTGCCGTGTCTGTTTTTCCTGGGGGCCCTCGCCCTCGCCGTCTACCTTTTGTTCAGGGTCTTCGCGGGGCGCAACAGCCCCGGCCGATTCACAACCATCAACGTCGAGCGGAGGAGCGAGCCGACCGATGAAAGCGGAGATAGGTCAAACCGCGCCTGACTTCACGTTGGAGGACGGCGAGGGCCGCGAGTGGCGTCTGTCCGGACAGCGCGGCCGCGTCGTCGTGCTGCTCTTCTACCCCGGCGACGAGACGCCGGTCTGCACGAAGCAGTTGTGCTCGGTGCGTGACCGCTGGGAGGACTACGCCGCGACGGGCGCGGAGGTGGTCGGCGTCTCGACCGACACGGCCGACTCGCACCGCAAATTCACGGAGCACCACGGGCTTCCACTGCGCCTGCTCTCCGACCCCGACGGCCGCGTCGCGCGCCTCTACGGCGCAAGCTCCTGGCTGCCCAATCGGGCCGCCCGCGCCGTCGTCGTCATTGACGCCGAGGGCCGCCTCCGCC
>JALZHT010000771.1 GCA_030860645.1 Acidobacteriota bacterium | reverse complement strand
CGCGGGCGCGGAGGCGCGCCGCCTCGCGGGCCACCTCGCCCCCGTGCGCGACGTGCGCTTCTCGCCCGACGGGAAGCTGGTTCTGACGCGGAGCCTCGACAACGCCGTCCGCCTGTACGAGGCGGCGACGGGGCGCGTCGTCGCGCACCTGTTGAACTTCGAGAACGGCGACTGGGTCGTGGCCGACGCCGAGGGGCGCTTCGACACCAACAACCTCGAAAGCATCCGCGGCCTCCACTGGGTCTCGCCCGACGACCCGCTGCGCACGCTCCCGCTCGAAATCTTCACGCGCGACTACTACGAGCCGCGACTGCTCGCGCGCCTCCTCGCCGGCGAGACGTTCCGGCCCATCCGCTCGCTCGCCGAGCTGAACCGCGCGCAGCCCTCCGTGCACATCACCGACATCAGGCGGAAGGGCGGCGGCGAACTCGTTGATGTCACCGTCGAGGTGGCGAAAGGCTCGGCCGCATTTCAACGCGGCGCGCGGCGACTTCAGGAGTCGGGCGTCCACGACCTGCGGCTCTTCCGCGACGGCCAGCTCGTCGGCCACGCGCCGGCCGGTGGCGGCGCGCTCACGCTCGACCCGCGGACGGGCGAGGCCGCGATCACCTTCAAAGACATCCGCCTGCCGCGCGCGGCGGCGGCGCGCGAACTGGTCTTCTCGGCCTACGCCTTCAACGAAGATCGGGTCAGGAGCGCGACCGACCGGCGCGCGCTGCCGCTCGCCGCCTCGCCGCAGGCGGCGCGGGGGCGCGCCTACGTCATCTCGGTCGGCGTCAACGCCTACGAGAACGCGGAGTGGGACTTGCGCTTCGCCGCCAACGACGCGCGCCGCCTGCAAGAGGTCATCGCCCGCGGCGCCGCGCTGACGCGCGAGTACGAGGAGGTCGTGGGCGTCCCGCTCATCTCCGACTACGAGACGCGGGCGGGCCGCAAGACCGCGCCGCGCGTCGTCACCGAGGCGCTGGCGACGAAGGCGAACTTCAAGGCGGTGCTCGACCTGCTCGCCGGCAGGAAGGTCGCTCCCCACTTCTGGAAATCAATCCCGAACGCCGCGCGCCTGCGCGAGGCGACGCCCGAAGACCTCGTCCTCATCTCCTTTTCGAGCCACGGCTACGCCGACGAGCGCGGCAACTTCTACCTGCTCACCTCCGACACGGGCGCGCGCGGGAGGAGGCGCGAGGCGCTGCGGCGCGCCGTCTCCAGCGACGAACTCTCGGCGTGGCTGCGCGACGTGGACGCGGGCGAACTCGTCCTGGTCGTAGACGCCTGCCACTCGGCCGCCTCGGTGCAGGGCGAGGGCTTCAAGCCGGGGCCGATGGGCAGCCGCGGCCTCGGCCAACTCTCCTACGACAAGGGGATGCGGGTTCTGACCTCGACGCAGGCCGACGACGTGGCGCTGGAGAGCCGCTTCATCGAGCAGGGCCTCCTGACCTACGCCCTGACGCGCGACGCCGTCGAGAGGAACCGCGCCGACTTCCGGCCCGCCGACCGCCGCATCACCGTCTCCGAGTGGCTCGCCTACGGCGTCGAGCGCGTGCCGGCGCTGCACGCCGAAGTCGCCCGCGCGCTCTCGGGGAGGCGCGACGCCGGCGGCTCGTCCGCGGCCCTCGGCGGCGACGCGCAGACCAGAGCCGTCACCTTCGGCGCGAACAAAAATCGTCGGCCGCGCCGCGCGCCGGCCGCCGGCGACGCCAAAGGTCTCAACGTCATCGCCGACGCCGCCCGCGCCCAGCAGCCCGCCCTCTTCGACTTCGCCCGCCGCCGCCGCGACACCATCCTGGCCGCGGCCCAATCGCCGGAACAATAAAAAACAGGGATGGGCAGGATGAAGGAAATGATGAACGCGGAATGATGAATAAGGAGCGCGCCGTCTTTCGTTCATCACTCATCATTCCGCATCTCTTATCCTCTCTATCCTGCCCATCCCTGTTAAATTTTTTGTCTCATAAACAGTTGCCCGGACGAGACGGGGAGGGGTACATTTCGCGGTGTTCTCATTCCTCAAAGGCTGGCGGCGGAAGGCGATGACGAACGAGGAGATCGCGCGGCGGTTCGCGCGGCTGGCGACGCTGATGGAGATTCGCGGCGACGACCGCTTCCGCGTGCGCTCCTACCGCAACGCCGCCGAAGTCATCGAGACGTGGCCGACGCCCCTCGCCCGCGTCGCCGCCGAGCAGGGCGTCAAAGGCTTGCAGGAGCTGCCCGGCGTCGGCAAGGCCATCAGCGGCAAGATCGTCGAGCTGCTGGAGCGCGGGACTTTCGAGGCGTGGGAGAAGCTGACGGCCGAGACGCCCGAGTCCGTCCTCGACCTCCTCGAAGTCGAAGGCGTCGGCCTCAAGACCGCCGCGGCGCTCTACCAGCAGTTCAAAATCTCTTCCCTCACAGACCTGCGGCAGTTCGTCGAGGGCGGCGGGTTGGATTTAGTGGACGGCGTCGGCGAGAAGTCGGCCGAGAGGATTCGCCGCAGCGTCAACAGCCTCACGCGCTAAACGGGATTCGAGAACAGAGCGGGCGACGCGCACCCCACCGGGGGGTGCG
>JALZHT010000770.1 GCA_030860645.1 Acidobacteriota bacterium | reverse complement strand
AGCCGCATCCGCCTGACCTCGTCTTCCGGCAGCGCGGAGACCAGTCGGACGCGGAACCGCTCGGCCTTCGTCAGGAGCGACCAGGCGGTCTGGCCGTTCACCTCGTAGGCCGTGCGCAGGCGCGCTTCCAGCTCGCGCGAGTCGCGCGCCTCGAACCACTTCAGGAAGTCGGGGCGGCCCGTGCCGTCGGCGCACTCGGCGACGAGGACGATTGAGCCGCCCTCGGCGCAGGCGTAGGTCGCCATGTCGAGCGCCTTGTGCGCCTGGATCAGGTTGATGTCGTAAGGGTGCCCGCCGCAGGAGGCGACGACGAGCGGGCGCTTCTCCTCGATCACGACCGCGTGCGTGTCCGCGAACTCGGCGCAGGCGCGCCGGTGCGCCGCGCGCCAGTCGCCGGCGTAGAGGCGCACGGCGCGCCCGCGCTCATCGACGACCGTGTTGACGAGGAAGGAGGGCGCGACCTCGGCCGCGACGCGCTCGCACTCCTCGTGGACGGCGTTGCCGTCGAGGCGGCCCGCGCCGACGCCCGCGCGCCGGCCGCCCTTTTCAAAATCGAGAGCCTGGAGGTGCGTCGCCTCAACCGTGCGCGCCGAGGCGAGGCCGGGGCACACGCTCTTGCGCCCGCCGGTGAAGCCCGCGAAGTAGTGGAACGCGACCGCGCCCGTGAGGACGACGTGCGCGTGCTCGAAGAGCGCGCGGTTGAGTTCGACGGGCGTGCCGCGCTCGGTCTCGCCGAGCGCGACGTGCTGCGAAGCGTCGCGGGCGTCGTGGTCGAGCGTGCGGACGCGCTGCACGACGAAGGGCGTGAGTAGTTCCTGCTTCTCCGCGGGCGTGACGGGGCGGTGGATGCCGGTGGCGAAGATGACGCGGAGGTCGCGCGGCGAGACCCCCAACTGCACGAGGCGGCGCGCGAGGAGGTTGACGACCTGCGCGCTCCCCGTCGCCCGCGTCGCGTCCGAGACGACGAGCAGCACGCTCTCGCCGGGGCTGATGATCTCTTCGAGCGGCTGCGCGTCAATCGGATTATCAATCAGCGCCCCGACCTCCGCGTCCGACAGCGGCGGCTCCTCGCCCGCAGGAGTGTCCAACACCTCGAAGCGCCCCCCCTCGAACTCGAAAGGAACCGCCCCGCGCCCGTAACCTAATTCGATCAAAGCCATAAAAGCAGGAGCCAATAGTCAGTAGTCAGCAGAAACCTTTTTCGTTGGCGAACCCTCACGGCGTCGGCATCTTCGATGCGGAGCCTACTGGCTACTGTCTGCTGGCTACTTCCTCTCACACCCCGAAGCGCACCAGTTCGCGCTCGATGACGTTGAGGGAGGCGAAGTCGGTCTTGCCGGAGGCGCGGGCCTCGGCCAGCCAGCGGCGGAGCTGGCGCGCCTCGTCGAGCGTCGGGATGCGGCACGCGCCCGTCAGCGCCAGCGTCACCAGGCAGTCGGGCGCGCCGTGCGTCACCAGCGCCGCCTGGAGCGCCGCCTGCTCGCGCAGGTCGAGGACGATGAGAAGGTTGATCTCCATAACCACTCAAGTTTCGAGTTTCGGGTTTCGAGTTAAAGACAATGTTCTTAACTCGAAACCCGAAACTTTAAACTCGAAACTTCATTCCTTCGAGGAGCGGAAGCAGGCCGTGCCCGAGGTGCAGAAGTGGAACGTCTCGTCCTCGAAGTCTGCCGTCTCCATCTGGATCGTCAGGTGGTCGACGCCGAACTGCGCGTGCAGCCGGGCGCGCAGGCCCTTGAGCAGTTCCGGCGGCGACACCCCGCGCGCGTGCGTGACGTGCGCCGAGAGGGCCTCGCGCCCCGACGTGATCGTCCAGACGTGCAGGTCGTGCACGTTCTCGACGCCGTCGGTCTCAAGGATCGCCTCCTCGACGGCCGCGAGGTTGATGTGCGCCGGCGTCCCTTCCAGGAGCACGTTCGTGGCCTCGCGGATCAGGTTCCACGAACTCCAGACGATGAGCAGGCCGATCAGGGCGCTGAAGAGCGGGTCGGCGGCGTACCAGCCGTAGATCGTCATCAGCGCGCCGGCCGTGATCGCCCCGACCGAGCCGAGCGCGTCGCCGAGGATGTGCAGCCACGCGCCGCGGACGTTCAAATCCTTCTCGTGGTCGCCGTGCAGCAGCCACGCGCAGGCGAGGTTGACGGCGAGGCCGCCGGCGGCGACGGCCATCATCACGCCGCTACGCTCGACGGGCGGCGGCGCGAGCCAGCGCTCGTAGGCTTCCCAGATGATGAGGAGCGAGACGGCGACCAGCGCCACGCCGTTGCTGAAGGCGGCGAGGATTTCCAGGCGGTAGTAGCCGAAAGTCTTCCGCGGCGTCGCGGGCCGCGAGCCGAACCACGCGGCGAGGAGCGCCAGCCCGAGCCCCGCCGCGTCGGCCAGCATGTGCCCGGCGTCGGCCAGGAGCGCCAGCGAGCCCGTCCACCAGCCGCCCGCCGCCTCGGCCAGCATGTACGCGGCCGTCAGCAGGAGGACGAGGAGCAGCCGGCGACGCCCGCGCTCCGAGAGCGCGTCGTGAGCGTGCGCGTGAGCGCCGTGCGCG
>JALZHT010000769.1 GCA_030860645.1 Acidobacteriota bacterium | reverse complement strand
CGGCGACTTCGCACGACCGCGGCGAGGCGCAGCAGCTCTACGCCGCCGGCCGCTACTTCGCCGCCAAGCGCACGGCCGACGGCATCCGCCAGGCCATCGAGCGCTTCGAGCGCGCCGTCGAACTCGACCCGCAGTTCGCCCCCGCCTGGGCCGAGCTGGCCGACAGCTACGCCCTGCTCAACTGGTACGTCGAGCCGCCGCCGACGACCGCCTGGCCGAGGCGCACGCCTCGCTCGCCTTCATCAAGACGCACTACGAGCGCGACTGGGCGGGGGCCGACGCCGAGTTCCGCCGCGCCATCGAACTCAACCCCGACTCGGCCATCTCGCACCGCTGGTACGCCTTCAGCCTCTCGGCGATGGGCCGCCACGAGGAGGCGCTCGCGCAGGCCATGCGCGCGCAGGAGCTGTCGCCGCGCTCGGCCGTGATGGCGATGGCCGTCGCCAACGTCCTCTTCCACGCGCGCCGCTACGACGAGGCCGTCGCGCAGTGCCACCGGGCTTTGGAGCTAGACCCCGGCTCGGTGGCCGCGCACGTCGTGATGCGCTGGTCTTACGAGATGATGGGCCGCCACGAGGAGGCGCTCGCCATCTACGAGAAGGAGCGGGCCTTCGCCGGCGACTCGCCGACGACGCGCGCCAAGTACGCGCACGTGCTGGCCGCCGCCGGCCGCGCCGACGAGGCGCGCGCCATCCTCCGCGAGCTGACCGCGAGCCGCGAGGATCACTGGGTGACGGCCTACGAGCTGGGCCTCATCTACGCGCTCCTCGGCGACGCCGACGAGGCCATCGCCTGGCTCTACCGCGCCCGCGACGAGCGCGCCGTCGGCCTCACCTTCATCGGCGTCGACCCGCACCTCGACGCCCTGCGCCACGACCCGCGCCTGGGCCGGCTGCTGCGCGAGATCGGCATCAAATAAGTTCCGAGCCGGAGGATTTTAGATTTGCGATTTTTGATTTTTGATTGGAAGGCGGAAGCGCCTGTGCTTTCAATCGCAAATCTAAAATCTTTTTACTCCGGCGGCGGCCGGTTTGCAGTATTATCGTTTCTTGGTCCAGACACCTCCGCCCGCTTACACATTCGACACACGGACGACGATGAAAGCGCTCGTGGTTGACGACAACGAGTTGGTGCGCGGGAACGTGGCCGAGCTGCTGCGCGGCGACGGGTGGGAGGTCTGCGAGGCCGAGTCGGCCGCCCGCGCCTTCGAACTTTTAGGCGGCGAGCGCTGGTCGCTCGTCTTCTGCGACGTGAAGCTCAGCGACGGCGGCGACGAGGGCTACGACGTGCTGCGCCGCTTCACGGCCGAGCAGCCCGAGGCGCAGATCGTCCTCATGACCGGCCACGCCTCGGCCGTCGGCGCGCTCGACGCCGTCTCCTCCGGGGCCTACGACTACCTGCCGAAGCCCTTCGAGAACGACCGCGTGCTGCGCATCGCGCGCGCGGTGCGCCGCGGCATCGAGAAGCGCGCGCACCCCGGGACGACGGGCGAGCTGCCGCCGCGGCCCGTCTACACCTCGGACATCGAACTGGTCGGGGTCAGCGCGGCCTTCGTCGAGGTGATGAAGCTGGTGGGCCGCGTCGCCGGCACCACCCTGCCCGTCCTCGTCACGGGCGAGTCGGGGACGGGCAAGGAGCTGGTCGCGCGCGCCATCCACCGCCGCAGCGCGCGCGCCGCGCGCCCCTTCGTCGCCGTCAACTGCGGCGCGATCCCCGCCGAGCTGATCGAGTCCGAACTGTTCGGCCACACGCGCGGCTCCTTTACGGGTGCCGAGCGCGACCGGCGGGGGCTGCTTCAGGAGGCCGACGGCGGGACGGTCTTCCTCGACGAGATCACCGAGACGACGCCGGCCTTCCAGGTGAAGCTGCTGCGCGCGTTGCAGGATGGCGAGATCAGGCGCGTCGGCTCGAACCAGACGATCAGCGTGGACGTGCGCGTCATCGCGGCCTCGAACCGTGACGTGGAGCGCGAGATGCGCGAGGGCCGTTTCCGCCAAGACCTCTTCTACCGCCTCAACGCCGTCACGCTCCACCTCCCGCCCTTGCGCGAGCGGGCCGAGGACATCATGCCGCTGGCGCGCCACTTCGCCGAGGGCGCGGCGCGGCAGTCGGCGCGCGGGTGCGTCAGCTTCACGCGCGAGGCCGTCCGGCTGCTCGAAGCCTACGATTGGCCCGGCAACATCCGCGAGCTGGAGAACGCCGTCGTGCGCGCCGCCGCGCTCTGCGACCAGGCCATCCGCCCCGAAGACCTGCCCGAGCACGTCCGCGGCTCCCGCCCGCCCGCGGGCGAGGCGGGCGCGCCCGCCGGGGCCGGCGAAGAAATTATTTCGCTCGCGGAACTCGAAGCGCGCCACGTCGCGCGCGTGCTCGCGCACACGGGCGGCAACAAGCAGGCCGCCGCCCGCGTCCTCGGCATCGACCGCACCACCCTCCAGCGCATGCTCAAACGCCACCGCCTCGAAGGGGATGAAAAACAATAGTTTCGAGTTTCGAGTTGCGGGTTTCGAGTTAAAAGACAGGTTGCCGCACGGGCGCGTCGTCTTT
>JALZHT010000768.1 GCA_030860645.1 Acidobacteriota bacterium | reverse complement strand
AACGAAAGGAGGCTGCCCTTTGCGGCACGCGTCGGCTCCACGACCGCTCCCTGCAGCGGCGCGGCGAAGCTCAGCAGTGCCGGCGAGCAGCTCAAGCTTTCGACCCGGCCGCCGAGACACGTCAACTCGAACGGCGGGGCTCCCGCCGCGTCGCCCAACTGCAAACCGATGCCGCGGTGTCGGAGCCAGACCGGCTCCCGTGCGAACCTGGCGACGAGCGCCGTTTGGTCGCCCGCCGGGTCGAACGCGACGGCGTAACGCGGGCCGCGGAGGCGGAGCGCGAACGACTTGCCGGCGCCGTCCGTCAGGTGTGTTGAAGGGTGGAAAGTGAGCTTGTCCTCTCCTTCATCCGACTCGGCGAGGAGCGCGCACCCGCGCGCGGCGCGCGCCGACTCGCCCGCCTCAAGATGAATCACGTCGAACGAGCGGTCCGTCGTCGTCAGCCTCCAGCCGTCCGCCTCCTTCGTCGCCGGTTCGAGCGGCCAGCTCCGCTCGCCGCGCTGGAGAGAGATGAGCGTGCGCTTGGGTTTGGGGCGGCTCGTCAGGCTCGGCTGCTCGGGGCCGAGAAGCGACACCGCCACGAAGTCCGAAAGAATCTCCGCGCCGAGGCCGGACACACGACCGACGCCCGACCCGGCCAGCGTCAACAACCAGTCCGGGAAAAACTCCGCCCGCGCCGCCCCTTTGACGGCAAGGCTCCCTCGCTCGCCCAACTCACACACGGGCGCGTCCAGACGCACGCGCGCACGCGCAGCCGCCGCGCCGATGAGCCATTCATCGAACCGCGCCTCGCACTCGAACTCGCCCAGCGCGAGCCGCAGCTTCATGAGCCATCCGCCGAGGCGACCGTGTATCTCACAAGCCATGTCGGCGCAGACATCGGTTCCAGGGAACAGTGCGTCGGCGAGTTCGAGGCGAATCAGGTGGGCGTCGCGTTCGACCTTCAGGCGCGGCCTTCCGCCGAACCGGCGGACATCGATCACCCAGCGTTCCTGTCCGCCGAGCTTGAAAGCTGCGCGCCCGTCTTCGGCCACAAGCTCGAACGGCCCCTGTAACGCCGCGCCCAGCGCGCCGATGGCGGGTGAGAGGACGGAGAAGGCGACCGGGCCCGCCTTGAGTAATTCGCGGCGCGAGAGGGTGACGGCGCCGGAGGAAGCCGCGAAGTGAGCAGTCGCGCCTTCTCCGCGAGTCTGAGCCGAGAGACGCCCGCGCAAGACGGACATATTCAATGTGATTCGTCGCATTGTCTTAAGCCCCTGGCGGTCGGACAGCGTGATGAGGTCAAACCGTGTGAAATAAACCGAGGTCGTGTTGGCCGACGGGAAGGCATGCGTCGTCGGCCGTGGATCAGGATGCGTGTCGGGAGGAAAACAGCGGGTACGTCAGTCGGTGAAGCAAAAATTATCTCTTGCCCGCGGGCCGTTAATGAGGCGGCGAATGGTTACGAGAGAAAGGCGGGCAGCGCATCAAGAGCGCCGACGGGCCGGGCCATAATCTGCACATCCGCCCGTGAGAGTGCGCGTGCCGCAGCTACATTCTGACCGCCGCGGGTTGCTACTTTATGCTTGCGGCGAATTGCTGTCAATATTGGATACGTCTGACCGCTTATCACTTTTGCGGGGCGGTCAACCACTTGAACACTCTCAACCGGGGCGGCGGTCAGTGCTCCCGCACGAACGTGGCCGTCAGCCTGAGTTGCTGCGACAGCTTCAGCCAGTAGTAGGAGCCGACGCGCGCCAGCGACAGTCGCGCCCCTTTCCCCTTACTCATCAGCCTGACTTTCGGCTCCGCCTCCTCGGCCGCCCTCCCGACGCTCGTCCACAAGAGCAGCGCCACGCCGACTATCAGGTACATCCGCTCGACGAACTCCGGGCGCGTGAACCGCGTCCACTTCAGCTTCACGCCGAACCTCACCCCCTTAGCGTCGCGGAACTGCTCCTCGATGCCCATCCGCCGGTCGTAGTAAGCCACCACCTTCGAGACCCGGTTCGGGAGGTCGGTCGCCAGCCACCACGCCTCTTTGGCCCCCTCCGCCCAGACCCCGATGAGGCGGACTCGCACCGCCCCGTCCTGCCGCAGCTCGACGAAGCCGAAGTCACGCCGCTCGCCCTCGCCTAACTCTAAACTCTTGAGCAGGCACGCCCCCGACGCTAGCCGCGCCGTCACGTCGCGCTTCAGGCGGACGACGAAGTGCTGCCGCATCTCCACCAGCCGCTTGAGCCAGCCGACGCGGTGGAAGCCGCGGTCGCAGAGCCAGACCGCAGAGACCGCGGCGGCCCGCAGCCGATCCACGCAGAGCCGGAGGAAAGTCTCCTCGAAGAGGTTCTGCGACCGCGAGAGGTTGCGCGCAGAGCAGGCGGACGAGGCGACGGGGATCGAGCGCGTCCCGACGCACGCGCTGGCCGTCAACAGGCTGAAGCGGTCGTCCCAGCACGTCCAGTCGAGCGCCAGCAGCACGGGGCCGGGGCGTCGGCCCAGCAGCCGCAGCATCTGTTCGGTGAGGAGCCAGTCGTCGAAGCGGTCGTTGCGCAGGAAGCGGTAGAGGCGGTTG
>JALZHT010000767.1 GCA_030860645.1 Acidobacteriota bacterium | reverse complement strand
CCTCGGCCACGTCGCTGCCGACGAGGCGGGCCGAGGTCAGGTTCACGTCCTTGAGCGCGCCGAAGACGGCCGCGCCCTTGACGAGGACGAGCGTGCCGCCGCGCTCGACCCAGCCGCGCAAGTGCTCCGCGCCGGGCTTGCCGAAGCGCGAGAAGTAGCCGCCGGGCGAGCCGTCGGGCAGGATGATGACGTTGTAGTCGTCGAGCCGCGCCGAGCGGATGGCCTGAATGGTCATCGGCGTGAAGTCCACGCCCATGCGGTCGAACGTCCACCACAAAGCGCCGTACCCCGTGGTGCTCACCGGCTCGTCGGCCGCGACGATGATTTTCGGCTTGCGCAGGGAGACGACCGTCTCGGAGCCGACGGCCACGTCGCCCGTCTCCGTGAAGCCGGTGTTGACGGCCGTCACGGTCGCGCCCGTCTCGCGCGCGATTTGCGCGAGACGTTCGTGCAGACTCTCGGGGTTGCGCGAGACGCGCGCGACGACGGTGCCGCGCGGCCAGTCGCGCCCGCCCGCGTTCAAACTCCGCGTCGCCACGGCGAGCTTGAAATCTTCTCTGAGCAGGCGGTAGATGAGCGAGGCCGCGCCGTTCGACTCGTAAGGGATGACGTAGGCGATCTGCGCGCGGCCCGTGACGCCGCCCGCCGGCGCGACCGTCGAGCCGAGCACCATCGGCGTGAGCACCGGGTGAGTGAGAGTCACGGTCGAGCCTGTCTCGATGCGTTCGCCCGGCCTCTGCGGCGGCGGCAGTTGCACAGGCGTCGCCGCCACCGCCGCGGCGTCCTCCGTCCAGTAGGCTTCGACGCCGAAGGCGAGCGGGAGCGACCAGGCGGTCACGTCGTAGAAGCCGTACTCCTCTTTGGCGGCGTTCGAGCCGCGGCGCTCGTTGCGCTCGAAGCGCGCGAGCTGCTCGCGCTCGAAGGCCGCGTCGAGCGGCGTGTGCGCCTCCAAGAGGGCCTTCGCCATCCGCTTCTGCGGCTGCGCGAGGTCTATGACGTAAGCGCCCGCCGGGAAGTCGCGCGCGCGGGCGGGCGAGTCCTTGCCCGCGTAATCGTGGGCGCGGGCCGAGCGGAAGGGCGCGGTCGTCTGCTGCACCTCGACGCCGGCGCGGAGGAGATTTTCGACCAGCTCGGCGGCGCGGCCGGGGTCGCGGCCGGGCAGCAGGACGTAGCGGCGGACGGGGCCGCGCTGCCCCTCCTCGATCGCCGTCCGCTTGAACTCGTAGTAGTCGCGCACGCGCGCCTCGCGGTTCGAGGCAGCCGTGGCGAGCGTCGTCAAGCTGGCGACGAAGTGCTTGGCGATGCCGGAGCGCATCGTCACGACGGTGTCGTCGTCGCGCCGCCAGCGCAGACCCTTCCAGCCGCCCGCGTCCGTCTCGTAGGTCATGCCGGTCGCGCCTTGCAAGGAAGGCCAGGAGTCCCAGTAGCCGGGGTAGAAGAGGTCGAAGATGTCGCGGACGTAGAAGTCCCAGTTGCGCTGGTCGAACTGCGCGGCGTTGGCGCGGCCGAAGGCGGACAGCCACCGCTCGGTCTGCGCCGGCGGGAGGTTCGGGTTGACGGGCAGCGCCGCCGGCGGGAAGAAGAACTGCGAGGGCTGGCCGTGGTGGTCGACGGCCACCTGCGGGTTCCATTCGAGGTAGGCGCGCTGCATGTTGCGCGTCTCGACCTGCGAGGTGGCGACGTTGTCGCGGTTGAGGTCGAAGCGGTAGCGGTTGACGCGGCCGTAGACCGACCACGGCTCGTCGTGCTCGGCGGCCGCGGGGTCGGGGTTGCCCTGGCCGAAGGAGTTGTACCAGGTGACGAAGCGCTCGTGGCCGTCCGGGTTGGCGCAGACGTTGATGAGGGCGACGCTGTTGCGGAGCATCTCAAGGGTCGCCGGCTCCTCCGACGCGGCGAGCTGGTAGGCGACCTGCATCATCGCCTCGAAGCTCGCCGACTCGTTGCCGTGGATGGTGTAGCTGAGCCAGACGACGACCGGCGTGTTCGCGATGAGCCGCTGCGCTTCGGCCTCCGACAGCCCGCGCGGGTCGGCGAGCCGCTTCATGTTGCCCTTAATCTCTTCGAGCCGCGCGATGTTCTCGGGCGAACTCACCGCGACGACGTGCTGCATGCGGTACTCGTTCGTCAGCCCGATGTCGAAGACGCGGACGCGGTCGGGGGCCGCCTGCGCGATTGAAGAGACGACGCGCTCCATCATCGCGTAGTTGGTGTGGAACTCGCCCACGTCGTAGCGCAGGATGCTCTGGGGCCGCGGCACGCTCTCGCGGTAGGGGCCGCGCGCGTAGAAGTCGAAGCGCTCGGCGCGCTCCTGCGCGGGGGCGGCGGCGAGGCAGAGGACGACGAGCGCGAGGGCGGCGAACGGGCGGACGTGCTTTCTCATCTCCGGGCGTGCTTTCTCTTTCGCGTCAGGTGTGCTAAAGACAGGCGCGATATTAACCCGCGCCCCGACGGATTCTCAAATTAACGGCCGGGAGCGACGACTTTGAGCTTCAGGCGTCGGGCACGCGAAGGCTGTAGGGGCGGGGCTTGTCCCTGCCCGCTCAAGTTCCAAA
>JALZHT010000766.1 GCA_030860645.1 Acidobacteriota bacterium | reverse complement strand
CGCGTGCTCTGGTTCACGGGGGCGCTCTCGCTGCTGACGGGCTTCGTCTTCGGCCTCGCGCCGGCGTGGCAGTCGGCCCGCGCCGACCTGTCGGAAGTCCTGAAGGAGGGGGGCCGGGCTACGGCCGGCGGGGGCGTGGGGAAGTTGCGCGGCGGCCTGGTCGTGACCGAGGTCGCGCTGGCGCTGGTGCTCCTCGTGGGCGCGGGACTGCTCACGCGCAGCCTCGCCCGCCTGCTCGACGCCGACCCCGGCTTCAACCCCGAGAACGTCCTCACGATGACGCTCACGCTGCCGCACCAGAGGTACGGGAGCAAGGAGCAGGTCAACGGCTTCCACCGGCGACTGCTCGAACGGGTCGCGGCGCTGCCGGGCGTGCAAAGCGCCTCGGCCTCGAACTCCCTGCCGGGCCGCACCACGTGGCAGACCGACATCGCCGTCGAAGGTCATCAGCCCGTCAACCCGGGCGAGGAGATTAACGTCGACTGGACGATTGTGAGCGAAGATTTTTTCCGCGTGATGGAAGTCCCGCTGCGGCGCGGCCGCGCCTTCACGGCGCAGGAGGTGCGCGACGGCGCGCCCGTCGTGCTGGTGGACGAGAGGCTCGCCGAGCGCTTCTGGCCCGGCGGCGACGCCCTCGGCAAGCGCATCAAGTACGACAGCCCGACCCCGCACGAGATCGTCGGCGTCGTCCCGAGCATCCGCGAGTACGGGAGCGAGACGCCCGGCCGCATCCACATCTACACGCCGCTCGGGCGGCAGAACCTGCGCACGGTGACGCTGAGCGTGAGGGCCGCGGCCCCGGACTTCCGCGGCCTCGCCGCGGCGGTGGCCGGCGAGGCGCGCGCCGTTGACAGGGACATGCCGGTCTACGACGTGGAGACCCTGGAGCAAGTCGTCGGGCGCGCGGTCTCGCCGCGGAAATTCAACCTGGCCCTGCTCGGACTCTTCGCGGCCGTCGCGCTCGTGCTCGCGGCCGTCGGCATCTACGGCGTGGTGAGTTTCTCCGTGGCGCAGCGGACGCACGAGCTGGGGGTGCGGATCGCGCTCGGGGCCGAGGCGCGCGACGTGCTGCGGCTGGTCGTCGGCCGGGGGATGAGGCTGGTGCTGGTCGGCGTCGGGCTGGGGCTGCTGGGGTCGCTCGCGCTCACGAGGCTGATGTCGGGCCTGCTCTACGGGGTGGGCGCGCACGACCCCTTCACGTTCGCGGCCGTCGCGCTGCTGCTCGTCGGCGTGTCGCTGCTGGCCTGCTACCTGCCCGCGCGCCGGGCGACGCGCGTTGACCCGGTGATCGCGCTGAGGCACGAGTAAGTCGTTGACCTGCCCCTCCAGACCCCATGTGCGCCTGACGCTCTAAGGCCGCCGGTTCTTCCGTCTCGGTGGCGGGGCCATGTCGTCGGGCGAGACGCCTTCGGGAATCCGGGTTCGGTCGTCCACGTTCGGGTCGCGCGCCGGGCGACACCAGCAAAGTGAGCAGGGCAAGACAAAACACAGTTCTCATTCTCACGCCCCTCCTCCACCGGGCCGCCCGCGCGCCCGCCTCAATCCCCCTGACCCGGCGAGCATAAAGCGTCCGCCGCCGCCGCGCCGCAATTCGATGCGGACGCCCGGCCCCGCGCAATGAAGGCGGAACTTTCAGTTGACAGACTTCGTCTTGCACCTTCAGCCTGCACACTCCGTCTTTCGAAAAGGGAGGCATTCAATCAATGGAAAATCTAATAAACAAATTCACCGCCGCGAGACCGAACACCTTCTCGCCCGGGCCGATCCTGCTTCTGTTCATGCTCCTCCTGCCGACGAGCTGGGCGCACGCTCAATCAAAAAATGGGTCGCCCGCGTCAAAAGAGTTGTATGACCGGATTGCCTCTCTGGACGCCGCTTTATTTGAAGCCTACAACGCGTGCCACCTCGATAAGGTCGGAACCTTCTTCACCGAAGACCTTGAGTTCTACCACGAGAAGGGCGGGTTGACTTTAACCCGCAACGGCTCGTTAGAGATCATGAGAAAAAATTTATGCGGGGGCGGTAACAGGGTGAGGAGGGAACTCGTACAGGGCAGCCTGGAGGTGTTCCCCATCAGTAATTACGGCGCCGTGCAGACCGGCGAGCACCGCTTTTACCTGACGCCGCAGGGCCAGAAGGAGAAGTTAGACGGGATAGGTAGATTCGTTATGCTCTGGCAGAAAAAAGACGGCGCATGGAGAATCTCGCGGGTGGTCAGCTACGGCTTCAGGCCGCCCGAATAAAAGGCCGCGCGGCTTCGGGTCGCCGGCGCGGACTAATCAAAGGCCGCCCGCGTAAAAAAGGGTAAAAGCTGTTACCGCGTTGTAAAAGTAAAGTTGACGTGACTTCACCGCGCCCGCCCGTTCGACTAACCTGTGCTGGTTAACCGGGGAGGAAAGGCGGTAACGCGCAGGAGGTTCGACCCATGCGATTAAACACGCGGCGTCGCGCGGCGGCCGCCGCCCTCACGCTGCTCTTTTGTTTCGCCGCGCGGCCGCAAAGCAGTAGGCCGCCCGCGCGCGGGTACGCGGAGGCCGCGGCGGCGGGCCGGGC
>JALZHT010000126.1 GCA_030860645.1 Acidobacteriota bacterium | reverse complement strand
GTCGTGCGCCGCGGCGCGCTGCTCGCCGCGCTCGTCGCGACGCTTTAAGTCAAAGCATCATGGAATTGATTCAGGCCGAATCCGTCGGGCAGGTGGAAGAGGCGCGGCGCTTGTTTGAAGAGTACGCGGCCGCGACCGGGGTTGACCTCTGTTTCCAGAATTTCGAGGCGGAGCTGCGCGGCTTGCCGGGCGATTACGCGCCGCCCGCGGGTCGGCTGCTCCTCGCCACGGCCGACGGGCGCGCGCTCGGGTGCGTCGCCCTCCGCAAGTTCGGCGAGGGCGTCTGCGAGATGAAGCGGCTCTACGTCCGGCCGGAGGCGCGCGGGACGGGCGCGGGCCGCCGGCTCGCCGAGGCGATCATCGGCGAGGCGCGCGCCCTCGGCTACGAGGCGATGAGACTGGACACGCTCCCCTCGATGCGCGAGGCCATCGCGCTCTACCGCTCGCTCGGCTTCCGCGAGATCGAGCCGTACCGCTTCAACCCCGTCGGCGGGAGTTTGTTCATGGAGCTAAAGCTGCGCGACTGACGAAGAAAACTCATCGCTTCTTGCGAGCCGCCAGAGCAGGGTTTCATGTAGATGCGTTACGTTCGCATGGTCTGTAGGGCAGGGCTTGTCCCTGTCCGCTCAAGGCCCGTGATTAGTCAACCTGGAACTTGAACGAATCTCGCGCGGGCAGGGACAAGCCCTGCCCCTACAGTACCGGCATCCGGCCGAGGTTTAATTCGACGCTCTCGTGAGGTGAACATGTCATCAAAGAGGCTCGTCAGGCTACTTCTCGCCTTCGTCTTTCTCTTCGCCCCGGGCGCGCCCGCGTTTCAGGCGCGGGGCGCGTCGCGCGAGCCGGTGCGCGCGCGGCGCGGGATGGTGGCCTCGACGAGCCGGATCGCGTCGCAGGTCGGCGTTGACGTTCTGCGGCGCGGCGGCAACGCCGTGGACGCGGCCGTGGCCGTGGCGCTCGCCCTCGCCGTGACCTACCCCTCGGCGGGCAACCTCGGCGGCGGCGGCTTCATGATGATCCGCCTGCGCGACGGCCGCGCCACCGCCATAGACTACCGCGAGATGGCCCCGGCCTCCGCGCACCGCAACGTCTACCTCGACCCGCAGGGCAACCTCATTAAGGGCGAAGGCTCCTCGACGCTCGGCTACCGCGCCTCGGGCGTGCCCGGCACGGTCGCGGGGATGGAGCTGGCTTTGAAGAAGTACGGCTCGGGGCGCTTCACGTGGTCGCAACTCGTCGAGCCGGCGCGCCGCCTCGCCGCCGAGGGCTTCGCCGTGCCCCACAGCCTCGCGCGCTCGCTGCGCGGCAACAGCGCGGGACTCGGCCTCTACCCCGAGACGAGAAGGATTTACCTGGGCGGCGGCCGCTTCCTCGAAGAGGGCGAGACGTGGCGGCAGCCCGAGCTGGCGGCGACCTTCGCGCGCCTCCAGCGGTTCGGCCCGCGCGAGTTCTACGAGGGGCGCACGGCCCGGCTCATCGCCGAAGACATGCGGCGGAACAAGGGTCTCATCACGCTCGAAGATTTGAAGAACTACGTCGCCAAAGAGCGCGAGCCTTTGCGGACGACCTACCGCGGCTTCGAGGTCATCTCGATGCCGCCGCCGTCGTCGGGCGGGGCGGTGCTCATCGAGATGCTCAACATCCTCGAAGGCTTCGACCTGCGCAACCTCGGCTGGTCTTCCTCCGAGCGCTACCACCTGACGGCCGAGGCGATGCGCCGCGCCTTCGCTGACCGCGCCGAGTACATGGGCGACGCCGACTTCGTCCGCGTCCCCGTCGCCGGCCTCATTGACAAGTCGTACGCCGAGCGCCAGCGCCGGAGCATCCGCCGCGACCGCGCCTCGACGAGCGAGGAGGTGCGGGCCGGCCGCCCCGCCGGCGCGGAGTCGGAGGAGACGACGCACTTCACGGTGGTGGACGCGGCGGGCAACTGCGTGTCGAACACCTACACGCTCAACGACGGCTACGGCTCGAAGGTGACGATCCGCGGGGCGGGCATCCTGATGAACAACGAGATGGACGACTTCGCCGCCAAGCCGGGCACGCCGAACCTCTACGGCCTCATTCAGGGCGAGCGCAACGCCGTCGCCCCGCGCAAGCGCCCGCTCTCGGCCATGACGCCGACCTTCGTTTTGAGGAAGGACAAGACGCTCTGGTTCGCGGTCGGCTCGCCCGGCGGCCCGACCATCATCAACACCGTGCTGCAAGTCATCACCAACGTCATAGACTTCGACATGAACATCCAGCAGGCCATAGACGCGCCGCGCATCCACCACCAGTGGCTGCCGGACGAGATCGTCTACGAGCCTTACGGGATGAGCGCCGACACCTTCCGCGCGCTCGAATCGCGCGGCCACCGCCTGACCGCCCGCCCCCGCTACATGGGCGACGCGCAGGGCGTCATGGTCGAGGAGCAGACCGGCGTCCGCCTCGGCGCGAGCGACCCGCGGCAGGCGGGCGAGCCGGTCGGCTACTGAGATTTTTGATTTTTGATTTTGGATTTGCGATTTACAGTCGTCAGTCGTCAGTTCAAGACAAAGAACTGACGACCGACGCCTAAATCAAAAATCGCAAATCTAAAATCAAAAATTCTTCTGTGGAGGACTTTTTTCTTGAAGCTGTACGCCAGTCTGACTACGGTCTTCGCTTTATTAATCCTGACCGCCTTCCCGGCCCGCGAAGGCGCGGCGGTCGTCGGCTCCGACCCGCCCGCCGTCCGCGTCGCGCCGCCCGCGCCCGTCTTCGCCGACGAGGAGCGGCACGCCGAACTGAAGGCGCGGCGGGCGCGCGTCGCCGCCGAGGTCGGGCCGAAGGGGCTGCTCGTCATGTTCAGCGCCGAGCCGCGGCTCTACACACACGACGTGGACTACGAGTTCCGGCAGGAGAACAACCTCTTCTACCTGACCCACCTCAACCAGCAGCGCGCGACGCTCGTCCTCATCCCCGGCCGCGCCGGCGTGCGCGAAATCCTCTTCCTGCCGCGCCGCAACCCCGCGCGCGAGGCGTGGGACGGCTACATGTACTCGGCCGAGGACGCGCGCCGCCTCTCGGGCGTCGAGGAAATCTGGGACGCGCGCGAGTTCGAGCCTTTCATCAAAGCCGTGCGCGGCCGCCAGCCCTACCGCCCCGCGCCCGAAAACGTCCTCCTCACCGCCACCACGCCGCCCCCGGCCGACCTCTTCGGCCCGCTCTACGCGGCGGCGGCGGCCGGGGAGGCGGCGCTCTTCCTGCTCGTGCCCGAGCGCGACGCGGCCGCCGGGCAGTTCGGCGAAAGCCCGGAGTGGCGGCAGGAGCAGCGCTTCGCGCGCGAGTGGACGAAGGGGCCGGCCGGCTACGCCGTGCGCAGCATCATGCCGCTCTTCCGCGCGATGCGCCTGCGCAAGTCGCCCTCGGAAATCCGCCTCATGCAGCACGCCGCCGACATCACGATTGAGGCGCTGGGGCGCGCGATGGCGGCGGCCGGCGGCGCGAGTTGGGAGTACGAGGTCGAGGCCGAGGTTGACTACACCTTCCGGCGGCGCAACGCCGACAACTGGGGCTACCCCTCCATCGTCGGCTGCGGCCCGAACGCGACGACGCTCCACTACGAAGCCTCGCAGGGGCGCGTGCGGCCGGGCGACCTCATCCTGATGGACGTGGGCGCGGAGTACACGCACTACACGGTCGACATCACGCGCACCTTCCCGGTGAGCGGCAAGTTCACGAAGGAGCAGGCCGACATCTACAACCTCGTCCTCGCCGCGCAGGAGGCCGCCATGCGCGTCATCCGCCCCGGCGCGCAGCGCACGGACGCCGACGCCGCCTCAATCGAAGTCGTCAAGGACGGCCTCCTCAAACTCGGCCTCATCACCGAGCGCGACGGGACGCTCGACGTGCACGGACAACGGCTGCCGCAGTACCGCCTCTGGCTGTTCCACGGCACGACCCACTGGCTCGGCATGAACGTCCACGACGTGGGCGGCAACGAGAAACTTGAGCCGGGCATGGTCTTCACGAACGAGCCGGGCGTCTACGTCCGCGCCGACGCGCTGGATTATTTGCCGAAGACGCCCGAGGTCGAGAAGTTCGTCGCGGCCGTCCGCCCCGCCTTCGAGCGCTACAAGAACATCGGCGTGCGCATCGAGGACGACGTGCTCGTCACGCCCGAAGGCCACCGCAACCTCTCGGCCGCCCTCCCGCGCACCCTCGCCGAGGTCGAATCCTTCATCGCCCGCGCCCGCCGCGAACTGCGGCCGAGTAAGGATTAGCCGCAGGGGATTTTAGATTTTAGATTTGCGATTGGAAGACACGGCCGCCGTCTTCTTCAAATCGCAAATCTAAAATCTAAAATCCCCCCGGCGATTATCCCGTTGACGAAGCGCTGGCATGACGCGTAGTGAATTTATAGCCGTTTGCAATTGGATGCGACTGCCGAGTGAAGACTGTAGGGGCGGGGCTGGTCCCTGCCCGCCCGAGATTCCATACGGTCAATCTTGAGTCGCCGCGCCGCTCGGGCGGGGAGGGACGAGCCCCGCCCCTACAGTCTCGGCAAGCGGTCGCACCCATCCGCAAACCGCTATTACTTTCGCCGCCGGTAAGCGAGAGACGGAAAAGGGCCGCGCCTTGCCGTCCATTTCTTCTGAATACTCAGGCCCGAGGCGCGTCACGCCCCGCGGCTCCGAAAATTTCTTCCGGCGTGATGAGCGATCTCCGGCGCTTTTCTCGCATATGCAAGTGAGTCCAAAAGACGCCCGGCGAAAGCTCGCGCGTCAACTGAAAGGAGAAAGAAGATGGCCCTCTGGGTGGTGTTATCAATCATGCTGACTATCGGCGCGGCGCTCGGCGCGGGCGGGAACTTCGGGGACACGCCGGGGCTGAACGACCCCGGGACGGAGTCCCAGAACGCTTCGAAGGGGATCAACCCCGTGCAGCACAGCGAGTGAGCGCGGGGCGGTATCCCCGGCGTTAACGCACTGCCGCGTGGCGCTCGGCGAACCATCGTGACCCCGAAAAAGCGCGAGGGGCGGCGGGACGCACCGTCCCGCCGCCCCTCTTCTTTTGCAGCGTCCGCTTCCGAGGCAAAGGGATGATTGCCGATTTTTATTCGTAGCTGAGCGCCTCGACCGGGTCTTGCCGGGCCGCGCGCAGGGCCGGGTAGAGCGCGCCGAGCGTGCCGCCGAGGAGGCCGATGCCGAGCGAGATGAGGAGCCAGCGCGGCTCGATGTCGACCGTCAAAGTCGTGACGCTCATCACGAGGAAGCGCGCGCCGAGCGTGAGCAGGACGCCGAGGACGACGCCGAGCACGCTCACGACGAGCGCCTCCTGCTCGATGATCCACGCCACGCCCGCGTTCGACATCCCGAGCGACTTCAGCACCCCGATCTGCTTCGTCCGCTCGGTGACGGTCGTGTACATCGCCAGCAGGATGACGAGCACGCTGATGACGGCCGCGACGCCGACCACCACGCTGATGAAGACGTTCAGCGCCGGCACGCTCGCCGTGTACAGCTCCGGCAGGTCGCGCGTGAAGAGGATTTGATCCTCGGGGAAGAGTTGGTGGATGCGCTCGGCCACCGCCTCCTGCTCGGCCGGGTTGAGGCAGGAGACGAGGACGCTCGTCGCGAAGCCCTCCTCGGCCCCGACCTGCTGCTGCATCGTGCGGAGCGGAATCTTGATGCGCCCGCCGCCCGGCGGCTCGTAGACGCCGACGATGCGGAAGTCGCGCTCGAAGAGCCTCACCGTGTCGCCGACCTGCGCCTTCCGCTGCTCCTTCCAGATGGGGTCAACGATGGCCTCGTCGCCGCCTTCGGCAAGCCCCCGCCCCTCGACGACGCGCGCGCCCGTCAGCCGCCCGTAGCGCCCGAAGGCGATGCCGTCCACGACCCGCATGCCGAAGCCCGTGTCGCTCGCGTCGGTCTTCTGGCCGATGGCGGCCGCCGCGCGCACGCCGGGGACGCGCTCGATCTCGTCGGCGCGCGAGACGGGCAGCGTGAAGCGCTGCGTCCCGCCCATCCCCGTCGAGCCGGAGGCGCGCACCAGGATTTCGGCCCCGACCTCGCCCTCGCGCCGCGCGCGCTCGCGCAGCACGCCGTTCGCCAGGCCGACCGTGAAGACGACGAGGAGCACGCCGACCGCGACGCCGAGGACGCTGACGAGCGTCCGCGCCGGGCGGTGCGTCATGTTCGAGAAAACCAGGTTGTCCATAGACTCACGCAGTCGCGGGTGTCGTTCCAGAATCTTGCGGGCCGCGCCCGGCGCCGTGTGCCGCACGAGCATCAGGAGGCCGACCAGCGCCCAGACGATCATGCCGGCCTTGCGCACGATCCCGAGCGTCACGCCCGTCGCCGCCGCGTAGCCGAGCGTGTGCAGGATGAATCCCGTCCCGCCCTCGTAGACGCCGATGGTGGCGGGCACGAAGCCGAACACGAGGTTGATGACCTTCGTCAGCGAATCAATAATGTAAGCCACGCGCGCCGTCGGCTCAAAGCCGAGCCAGCCGAGGACGAGGAAAACTTCCAGCACCGTCGTCGCGTGCGCGAGGAAGTCGCACGCGAACATCAGGAAGAAGGCGCGGGGCCGTCGCCTGTAGAAGTCGTACACGTCGGCCTCGACGCCGCGCACCTTCTCGCGTTTCGCGGCGAGCTTGCGCCGCTTGACGCCGACGCGGATGAGGAAATCTACCGCGGCCGTGAACGGCATCCGGCTGCTGACGACCGCCGCGACGATGGCGACCACGACCGTCATCATCCCGGCGGCGATGACGACGAGCGGGTACTGCGCCGCGTCCGGCAAATCGTAGGTGGCGAGCATGACGAGCGCGCCGCCCGAGACGAAGAGCGCGACCGAGAGGTTGTAGAGCAGGTTGTCAACGACGAGCGCCTGGACGCCCGTGGCGAGCGGCACCCGCTTGCGGAGCAGCGCCGCCTTCGTCGCCTCGCCGAGGACGGGGCCGGTGAAGGTCAGGAAGGTGATGGTCTCGCCGGCCAGCCGCGTCGAGTACGCCTCCCAGAAGGTGAACCGCCGGTGCTCGGGCGCGACCCCGAGGCTCATCGAGGCGGTGCGGAAGACGTGGCGCGCGCCCGTGACCGAGAGGATGACGAGGAAGCCGTAGCCGACCTGCCGGAGCGCCTCGGTGATGGGGCCGACGCCGATGCGGTTGACGACGTAGGCGAGCAGCGCCGCGCCGAGCACGAAGGCCGCCGCGTGGAGGTAGAAGAGCCAGCCGCGCGCCTTGCCCCCTTCGCCGCCGGTGTCGGCCGTGATGTGTATCTCCGCTTCGAGCAGGTCGAGAGGCTCGACGCGTGGGTCTTCGCGGGCCGTCGTGTCGCCGCGGGCCGGGGTCAAGGCGCGGCCTCCGCGGTGCCGGCGACGGGCGCGTCCGGCTCCCTCTCGGCCTCGAAGATTTCGCGGATGAGGCGGCCGGGGAAGCGTCGGTAGCCCATCTGCCAGAGGGCCGCGACGGGGCGGGTTCCGTCCTCGATCTGGCCGGTCAGCGCGAGCAGCGTCGGCATGAAGCTGAGGCTGTCGTAAGGCTCCTCGACGGCGAGGCCGCGGGGGACGCCGGCGCGGTCGCCGCCCGCGAGCATGAGCGTCGAGTGCGTCGAGACGCGGAAGAGCGAGCCGTGGTTGCCGCCGGGGTTGAAGCCGCGCACGTCGAAGTTCCACTGGTCGTTGGCGAAGATGAGCAGGTCGGTCTCGACCAGCTCGCGCTGGCGGCGGCGGAAGCGGCGCAGCAGTCTTTCGCCTTCGGCGAGGCCGGGCGCGGCGTCGTCGGCCGCCTCGGTCGCGTGTCGCCCGAGTTGTTCGTGGAGGCCGACGACGGCGTTCGAGTAGAGCGTGCGGTGGGCCGCGCGCAGCCATTCGAGGTCGGTGTGCCAGCCCGACAGCCACTGCTCCCGGCCCGCCCCGCCCGGCGGGTTCAGCCGCGCGTCCTCCCACAGCTTCAAAG
>JALZHT010000765.1 GCA_030860645.1 Acidobacteriota bacterium | reverse complement strand
GACGTGGACGGTCGCGCCGACGGCCACGCGCCGCCGCCCGCCCGGCCCCTCGTGCGGCAGCACGATCCGCACCGCGTCGCTCAAGGGGTGCGGGCTGAGGAGCGCGACGCCCGTCTCCTCCTCCTTGCCCTCCTTCGACGGCGGCGCGGCCCACGCGTAGTGCATCCGCAGCGCGTCGGCGATGGCCCGCGCCGTGTTGACGTTCTTCGTCCGCTCCTTGTCGCGGTCAACTTCTTGCAGGCCGATGATCGCGGCCCCGCCGACCTCCGGGTCGGCGCGCAGCAACTCGATCACTTCCTGCAACTCTTCGCCGCCGCGCCAGCGGATGTTGTAGGAGACGATTTTCAACTCGGCCGCCGCGCCCGCGTGCCTCGCGACCGCCGCCGGGCGGCCCGTCTCAAGCAGCCGCCCTTGACCGCCGTCCCGCGTCAGCGCCGCGGGAGGGTGGGAGAGGAGAAGGCAGAAGGCGGAAGGCAGAAGGCCGGCAGCCAGGGTTCTGATTTTAGATTTTAGATTTGCGGTCGAAAGACGACGGGCGTGCCGCCCGCAATCGAAAATCAAAAATCGCCAATCAAAAATCCGCCTTCTGCCTTCCGCCTTCATCAATCTGTCCCCCTGTCTCCTCGTCACTGTGCGAAGGGCGCGTCGCCGGCGAGGAAGCGCGCGGCGCGCGGCAGGACGCGGTAACGGCACTCGTCGGCTTCGAGCACCTCGCCGTCCGTGTTGACCTTGATCGTGCGGTCGAAGAGTAAATCCACCTCGCGGGCGCGGAAGTAGGCCACGCGCTCGTCCTCGATGTGGTCGCCGCCGGGCACGCTCCCGAGCAGGCGGACGAACTCCAGCGTCGGCACCGCCTCGACGATGCACACGTCGAGCGCGCCGTCGTTAATCAGCGCGCCGGGCGCGATGGGCTGCCCGCCGCCGACGAGGCGCGAGTTGCAGACGGCGAACATCTGCACGCCCGTCGCGCGCGAGACCTCGCGCCCGTCCTCCAGGGTCGCGCGCACGCGCGCCCCCGCCGGCTCGTAGTCCAGGAGCACCTGCGCCCCGCCGATGATGTAGGCGAACTTCCCCGCCATCGTCTTCAACTGCGGGTTGACGGCGTCCGAGACCTCGGCGATGAAGCCGCCCGCCGAGACGTTCACGAAGTGGCGGTCATTTAAAACGCCCACGTCCGTCAAAATCGTGCGGCCCGCGAGCATCGTCTCGACGGCCCGCTCGGCGTCCTCCGGCAGGCCGAGGGCGGCGGCGAAGTCGTTGCCCGTCCCCAGCGGGATCACGCCGAACGTGATCCTCCCGAGCGCGCCGTCCACGGCCGCCACGCCGTTTAAGACTTCGTTGAGCGTGCCGTCGCCGCCGGCGACGAACAGGCGCTCGTAGCCCTCCCCGGCCGACCGCCGCGCGAGGTTCAGGGCGTCGCCCGCCGCCACCGTCATCACGATGTCAATCTCGCCGAACGCCTCGCGCAGCCGCTCGTTCATCGCCGGCAAGTAGTCGGGCGCGGCGTCGGTGCCGGAGACGGGGTTGACGATCAGGCGAGTTTTCATTATCACCCACGATGTCCGCCAGGCTGCGAAAAATCAACAGGGGCGGGCAGGATCAGGAGGAGTGCAGAAGTCAGAGTGCAGAATGCAGAATGAAAGGCGACTTGATTTTTATTCTGCACTCCGCACTCTGCACTCATCACTTTGCTTATTCTGTCCGTCCCCGTTGATTATTCTTCCCCTATTTCGAGTCTCAGCCCGTCCTCGGCCGCGACCGTTTCGCCGTCCCAGAGTTTCCCGGCTTCGGCGGCGATGGCGATGCCGTCCCACTCGGGGTAGAGGTGGGCGAGCATCACGCGCCGGGGCCGGGCGAGGCGCGCCAGCTTCATCGCGTCCGCGAGTTCGAGGTGCGTCTTGACCGGCTTCGAGCGGAAGAAGGAGCACTCCATCAGGAAGAGGCCCGCGCCGCGCGCGAAGCCGGCGAGCGCCTCGGTGAAGCCCGTGTCGGAGGTGTAGACGAGCGACGCGCCGCCGGCGTCGGTGAGCCGGACGGCGAGGCTCTCGCTCGTGTGCGGCGTCGAGAAGGTCTCGGCCCGCAGGCCCGCGAAGACCTCGAACTCGGCGCGCGGCGAGACCTCGCGGACTTCGAAGGGGAAGGGCTGCTCGAAGAGGCCGTAGGAGTTCGCCTCGTCGAAGCGGCGGAGGAGTTTTTCGGTGCCGCGCGGCCCGTAGACGTGGAGCGGCTTCGTGCGCTTCTGCATCGGCGGCGCGTACTTCGTGCCGAAGAGGAAGGGGGCGAGGCCGCCGACGTGGTCGAGGTGGAAGTGGCTGACCCAGACGGCGTCCAGGTTCGCCCAGTCGCAGCCCTCCTGCGGCATCCGGTGGACGGCCGGGCCGCTGATGTCGAGCAGAAGCGTCCCGCCGCGCGCCTCCAGCCAGTGCGCGGACGAGGAGCGGCGCGGGTGCGGCACGGACGTGCCCGAACCTAAGACGGTGAGCCTCATCGCCTCCTTCAACCTCTTGACGGCGGGGAGTTCACAGGCTACCAATCAGGCGAGGCAAAAGGCAAGAGG
>JALZHT010000764.1 GCA_030860645.1 Acidobacteriota bacterium | reverse complement strand
CTGCCGTTCGGTCTGAGGCGCGCGACGCCGGCGCGGACGCGGAGGCGGCGCAGGCGGCGAGCTACCGGACGATGATGCGCAAGTTCTGGTTCGCCGCGGCCGTCGGGCTCCCGCTGCTCCTGCTGATGTTCGCCGAGTTCGTGCCTTCGTGGAGCCACGCGCTGATGCCTTACCACCGACTCATCGGCATCGCGTCGGCGATCTTGACGCTGCCGGTGCTCGCTTGGTCGGGCCGCCACTTCTTCGAGAGCGCGTGGAACGGGCTGCGCAACCACAACACGAACATGGACACGCTGGTCGCTCTCGGCACGGGCGCCGCGTGGCTCTACTCGACGGTCGCCGTCCTCGCGCCGGCTCTGTTCCCGGCGGGCACGGCCGGGATGTACTTCGAGGTGGCCGTCATCGTCATCGCGCTCATCCTGCTCGGGCAGGCTCTGGAGATGAGGGCCAAGAGCCGTTCGAGCGCCGCCATCAGGAAGCTGTTGGAGTTACAGGCCAAGACGGCGCGCGTCATCCGCGACGGGCGCGAGCTGGACGTCCTCGTAGAGGAGGTCGTCGTCGGAGACACCGTGCTCGTCCGGCCCGGCGAGAAGGTGCCCGTGGACGGGGTCATCCTCGAAGGGGAGTCCGCGATAGACGAATCAATCGTTACGGGCGAGTCCGTCCCCGCCGACAAGCGGCCGGGCGACGCGGTCATCGGTGCGAGCGTCAACAAGACGGGCGCGTTCACCTTCCGCGCGACGAAGGTTGGTAAGGATACGGCGCTCGCGCAGATCGTCGAGATGGTGCAGCGGGCGCAGAGTTCCAAGCCGCCCATCGGCCGGCTCGTGGACAAGGTCTCCTCCTACTTCGTGCCGTCGGTGATGATCCTCGCCGTGCTGACCTTCCTCGCGTGGTTCAACTTCGGGCCGGAGCCGGCCATAAACTTCGCCTTGGTGACGACGGTCGCCGTGCTCGTCATCGCCTGCCCGTGCGCGCTCGGCTTGGCGACGCCCATCAGCCTGATGGTCGGGGTGGGGAAGGCGGCCGAGCACGGCGTCCTCATCCGCAACGGCGAGGCTCTGGAGACGGCCTCGCGGCTCGACGTGGTCGTGCTCGACAAGACCGGCACGATCACGAAGGGCCAGCCGGAGCTGACGGACGTGCTGCCGCTCGAAGGCTTCACGGAGGACGAGGTGCTGCGCCTCGCGGCGGTCGCCGACCGGCGGAGCGAGCACCCCCTGGCGGAGGCCATCGTCAAGGGGGCGCGCGCCCGCGGAATCGAAGTCGGAGAGCCTCGGCAGTTTGAAGCCGTACCGGGTCACGGCGTCGAGGCGGTCGTCGAAGGCAGGCAAGTGGCCGTCGGCAACCGGAAGCTGATGGCGCGCGCGGGCGTCTCGCTCGGCGAATTCGAGGGCGTGGCGGCGCGACTCGCCGACGAGGGCAAGACGCCGATGTTCGTCGCCGCGGACGGGCGCGCGGCCGGCGTCGTCGGCGTCGCCGACACGCTCAAGGAGGACTCGGTCGCGGCCGTGCGCGCGCTGGGGCGGATGGGCATCGAGGTGGTGATGATTACCGGCGACAACGAGCGCACGGCCAAGGCCATCGCTCGCCAGGCCGGGATCACGCGTGTGCTGGCCGACGTGCTGCCGGAGGAGAAGGCCCGGCAGGTCGAGCGTCTCCAGGCCGAGGGCCGACCCGGCAAGGAGCGTGGGGGCCGCGGGGCGCGGCTCGTCGGGATGGTGGGCGACGGCATCAACGACGCGCCGGCGCTCGCGCAGGCCGACGTGGGCTTCGCCATCGGCACGGGCACGGACGTCGCCATCGAGGCGGCCGACGTGACGCTCGTCGGCGGGAGCTTGCGCGGCGTCGTCACGGCCATCGAAGTCTCGCGGGCGACGCTGCGCAACATCAAACAGAATTTGTTCGGCGCGTTCATCTACAACGTGCTCGGCATCCCCGTGGCGGCCGGCGCGCTATACCCGGTTTTAGGGATTCTGCTCTCGCCGATTATCGCGGGGGCGGCGATGGCCGCGTCGAGCATCACTGTTGTGACGAACGCCAACCGGCTGCGGCTCTTCGAGCCGAAGCCCGTCGGGGAGGTGAAGAGATGACTACCACGCAAATCATCGTGTCGCTCGTGGGCTTCGGCGTCATCGGCTGGATCGTCTGGTACTTCTGGCTCTGGAAGGGCGAGTCGGTGACGGCGGCGGCCGGGGCCGGGGGCGTCCAAGTCGTGGACGTGACGGTCAAGGGAGGCTACCAGCCGGCGTCCATCGTGGCCGCGGCCGGCCGGCCCCTGCGGCTCAACTTCACGCGCCGGGAATCGACGCCGTGCGGCGAGGAGGTGGTGCTGCCCGAGTTCGGGCGGCGCGCGCACCTGCCGGAGGACAGGACGGTGGGCATCGAGGTGACGCCGGCGAAGCCCGGCGAGTACGAGTTCACCTGCGGGATGAACATGTACAAGGGGAAGATCATCGTCAGGTGACCGGCGGAGAACGGAAGGGGCGGGGCCGCGCCCGGCAGCGCCCCGCCCTTCGCCTTCGCCGCCGCCGACCCAGCGACAAGAACTTCACGGC
>JALZHT010000125.1 GCA_030860645.1 Acidobacteriota bacterium | reverse complement strand
GGGGCACGCTCGCCGTGCGCCCGTCGAAGGGCGTGCTGCTCGCGGCCGGCGCGGTCGGCACGCCCGCCGTCCTGCTCCGGTCGAGGCTCGACGTGGGCCGGCGCGTCGGGAAGTTCACGCACATCCACCCCGTCACGATCTGCATCGGCAAGTACCCCGAGAAGACCTTCCCGGCTTACGGCGTCCCGGACAACATGTGGACGCCGAAGTTCGGCGGCGGCCCCACGGGCTACCTCATCGAGACCGGGTCGTTCTTCCCCGTCCTCTCCGCCTCGGCCACGCTCCAGCACGGCGACGAGCTGCACCGGCTCATGCGCGACTACTACCCGAACGGGGCCATCTCTTACGCGCACCACACGACCGGCTTCGAGGAGCGCGAGGAGTACGGCACGGTCGCGCTCGACCAGTACGGCGACCCGGAGCTGGACTACAAGCTGTCGAAGGCCAACGTGCGGGCGATGCAGGAGAGCCTGGAGGTGATGTCGAAGATTCACTTCGCCGCCGGGGCCACGTCCGTCTACCACATGCGCAACCCGCCGCTCGAAGTGACGCCCGGGTCGGGCCTCGACGCCCTCGGGAGGATTGACTTCGCCCGGCCGCAGGCGGCCACCATCTTCACCGTCCACGTCATGGGCGGCTGCCAGATGAACCCGCGGGACGAGCGGCGCGCCTGCGTCAACGCCGACTTCACGCTCAAGGGGATGAAGAACCTCTGGGTGGTCGACGCCTCGATCTTCCCGACGGGGCTGGGCGCGAACCCGCAGGTGACGATCTACGCCCTCGCGCTCTGGGCGTCGCGCGAGATTTTAGAGCGGATGGGCAAGCCGTTCGCGCTCGAACACCAGCAGGGAGGTGAGCTGCCGTGGCCCAACTACTGAACTCCGCGCTGGCGGCGCTGGCCCGCCCCCGGAGGAGGCCCGAGGTGAAGGTGGACGGCCTCGAATGCCTCACCGAGAAGACGGCCTACATCCTGTTCGCCGTGGCCGAGGCCGTACTCGGCGAGGGCTTCTTGCGGAAGTGCCCGGGGTTCGTCGAGACGGTGGACGACTACCTCCACTACCAGCGGCGCGCGCAGCGCGAGGACTTCCTCAACGCCCTGCTGCTGGCCGAGACGCCGAGCTTCAGCCTGCTCGTCGCCGGGAGGCTGCGCGGCTTCTCCCACCAGTCGGTCAAGGAGCGCCGCGACATCCTCGAAAGGCTGAGGGCGAGCGACCGCGAGGTGCGCCGCAACATCTACGCGGCCTTCGTCAACGTCTCGGCCGCGACTTACTACGCGAGCGAACTGACGTGGCCCGACATCGGGTACGCCGGCGTGAGCGTCGCCCGCCCCGAGATTCTCGACCGGCCGCCGCCCGTCCCGTGGCGGCCCGACGACCCGCGGCCCATCGAACCCTGACCCGCCGCGACCGAAGGGAAAATAAAGTATGAACGAGAGACTCATCATCAGGCTGACGGAAGACGGCCGGCGGCTGCTGATTAACAGCCTCAGCGCGGACGGCGTCATGCTGAGGAACGAGACGGACGCCACGCCCAGAGGGCTCCTCTTCGAGTTCGACGGCAACACCCAGGGGACGAAGGATCGGATGGAGCGGGTGCGCCGGCTCCACGGCTGGGAGCCGCATCAGTTCAAGCTCTTGTTCCACCTCTCGGACGGGAACCTCATCCTCACGGGCGTCGACCACCGCTCGCTCCCGGCCGGGCGCTACTGGTTCCGTCTGCGCATCGCCGACCTCATCCTCCCGAAAGAGAGGACGCAGATCGAAATCCCCGACGACGGCGACGCCGACAAGGAGTTGAAGGTCAAGAAGGACAAGCGCGACGTCAGGCTGACCTCCGCCGTCACGGCCTTCGATGGCGACGTGAGGCGCGTCGTCGAGGCGACGGCCTCCAGGCTCGACGGGTCGGCGGCGGCCGAGTGGCTCACGAGCCGGCAGCCCCGCCCCCGGCGCAAAGCCTGCTTCCTGAACCTGCTCGCCAAGCTGCGCGCGGCCCCGACCGCCTCAGACCACCTCCTCAGGAACGTCCAGCACGTCTTCTTCGCCGACGTTGACCGCGTCTACGCGCGGGTCGACCGCGAATTCTTCACGCGCCTCGAAGTGCTGGCCGACGACCCGTCGAAACCCTTCTTCGACGAAGGCTCGCCCAAATCGGCCGGGCACCGCCGCCTGCTTGACCGCGTCGCCAGCTTCGAAGGCGAAGCGCACTTGTACCGCCTCCGCAGCTTCCGCCAGGAGGGGCGAAACAGCATGCAGGCCGTGGTCGCCATCCCGCCCGACCCGACGCGGAACCACTACGCTGACCTCGACATTGACCTCGGCAACCCGCTCCAGGACGTGGTCGGCTTCGTCATTCACATGGGTGAGCTGATCAACCCCGGCAAGACCGACCACCTGGCGCTGCGCGAGAAGCTCGGGAAGAACAAGACCCTCGCGAAGTTCCTCTTCTACGAGGTGGTCAACTCCTAGCCGTCTCCGCCCCCGTCCCGCCCTTCACCTCTGCCGCCGCCGCGCCGAAGCCTGCGCGCCGCCCTCAAGCCGTCACATGAAATGCTTTTGCCGGCTCACACACATAATCGTGTGAGTTCTTGAAAGACGAACGCCACTTACGTCGCATAGCTCAACCAACGTCGAGACCGACACGGGAGGGGAAATGAAATTCTTGCGGTACTTGGTCGTCGTCGGCGCGAGCCTTTGTGTCGCCGCTCTGGCCCGCGCCCAGGACTGTGGCGGCAACCCCCACACGTTGAATTACGCAAGAGGGAGTAGCCAGAGGGCCTTCTTACTCTCCGACGGCTCGCTGGCGACGCGCTTCCGTTCGGCGGTGAACGCGGACGGCATGAAGCGCGCCTACCATCGCGACGACGTTGCGGGCGGGGGACTCATTTCGCTCTGCAACGGCGGGGAACCTCACCCGGCCGACCGACCGCCGTATAACGCCTCCGCCAGTAACGCCGCCTGCCGGCAGTTCTCGGCGGACTACAGGGCCATCAGGCGGGCCGGCTTCAAAGACCCCCGCGTCGGGGCGATTCGCTGGTTCGGCGTGCTCGGCAGAGACAGCGTCAGGGTCAGGAACGTGCTCGTGCGCGGAGTCGTCCCCGTCGAGCAGGCGGACGGCAGCGGGTTTTACGTCTCCCCGACCGCGCTCGAAGACGCCGCCGCCTTCCCCAATCCGGCCGACCAGAGAAGGTACATAGACGCGGAAACCATTCCCGCGGCGGTGGTGCGTAATTCGCCCGCGCTGTCCCGGCTCGGCGTCGTCAAAGGCACTATGGGCGTGGCGATACACAAAAGATTCCGCCGGCCCGTCCCGTTCATCGTCGGAGACCACGGCCCGCGAATCGGCGAGGGGTCTTTCGCGCTGGGCCGATTGCTACAAGGGTTGCCGCTCGTGACCGCCACGCGGCAGAACATCTTCTCCGCGCACGTTGACGACAAAGACGTGCTGTGGGTCTTCTTCGGCGGCGAGGTCATGGCCCCGCCCTACACGCAAGCGACGGTGTCGGCGAAGGGGCTAGAAAAGTTCAGAGCGTGGGGCGGCGAGGCGAGGCTGAATTTATGTCTTGCCAACCCCCGCATACCTGTCGCCCGGTAGGGGCTTCCGGCCCCGCGCTGGCCCGTGTTAGAGAAGTCCCTTCCGCAAACGCGTGCCACTTCCCCCTCCCGGCGACACCCTCCCGCCGGCCGTGATAGGATGTGTGAATTCCACCGACAAGCTCTCGACGGTGCCGACCCCTGAGACGGGCGAGAACCCCCGGACGCGACGCCATCAGGGTAGCTATTCGAGTAAAGAGAGCCGTGCGGCGGGTCGGCGGTACGCCAGAGCGAGGAGGGGAGTCCGTACATGAGCGTCAAAGACAAATTCACGCCGGGCGAGTGGCAGAGCCTGCTCAAGGCTCCGATGCTGGCGGCCTACGCCGTCGCCGGGGCCGCCCCGAGCAAGCGGGAAGACTTTATTCGGGAGATGGCCGCCGTCGCCGACGGCGTCGTCGAGGGCGAACGGCGGGCGGCGAAAGATTCTCTGCTCGGCGCGGTCGTGGCCGACCTCATCGCCAACGCCGAAGACGAGAGGCGCGGTCAGACGGAGAAACTCTCAGTTGATGAAGTCAAAGGCAGGGCGCTCGACACCTGCCGGGCGGCGGCCGCGGCGCTGGAGACGAAGGCCGGTGCCGAAGAGGCGTACGAATACAAGCGGTGGGTCTTAGTCGTGGCCGAAAGAGTCGCGTCCGCCGCTAAAGAAGCGGGCCTCTTCGGGTTCGGCGGGGAGCAAATCAGCGGGAGCGAGGTGGCGACCATCAACGAGATCGGCGAGGCGATAAACATCTGAGCGCGGGCTTATGATGTGGTAACAGCGAGACCGACTTATGACAACTCAAGCTCGGGTTGTGCTTGGTGTACTGTTGGCAATGGTAGTTCTAACTGGACGTTCAGCGATAAGCTATAGGCAACGGGGTGATAAACTTAAAAATCAACTTTTATATCCTCAAGATGAGCGAAACAAACAGAATTAAGCCGATGAAACATGCGATAGTGGGGTCACACAAAGGAGCGTCCCACACTAATTAACTTGACTTTAGAAAGCGAAAGCCCCGCCGATAAAGCGGGGCTTTCGCTTTCTAGTCGCTGGGGGTAGTTCAGCCGAGTAAGTCCTCCCACTTCCACACGGTCTTCGCCACCCCGGCGGCCATTGCCGGTGTGCAGCGTAGTGTCTGGTGAATCCGGCAGAAGTTATTTCGTGAAATTAGAAAAGGTGGGTCTAACGCCGGGCATCACCCACCACGCATTCAACGCGTCAAGCATCCGAGTCTCGCGGATGAAAGGCAAGCTGATTCCGCTCCGGTTCAATGAGTTGTTAGATGCGCCTTTGGGTACATCCAAATACTTTCAATAGAAAGCAACGAACAATAATGGGGAAATCAGGCGACAGCCAGCTCGATGAGGTCGCCTTTTTTCACTAAGCCTTCGACCAACACCGCACAATAAACACCGGCAAAGTTACCGTGTGCTTGGGCGACTTTCCGTAAAATTTCAGGGGCGTGTTCACTTGTGTCCGGGTCGAGCGAAATCATCTTACAGCGCGGGTCGCGCTCAAGAACCATAATTGTCGCCTTTGAACCGATACGCAGTGCGCGACCGACTAAATTATCTTCGGCAAATCCGCCGCCCTCAGACGCGTAATTGAAATAGATGTTTGCCCGAAAACGCCGCTTATCAAGCGGCATGCACAGTTCCGATTCAATCTGTCGAATGGTTTGCAAGCTGATTAACGAAACCGGGCGGCAATCAGTTAAAGCGCGGTCTGAGCGCACGAGTGTTAGTTGATTCTTTTCGCTGATTCCTGCGCCAAGTAGTTTTATCAGTGCCGGATCATCAACGGAAATGATTTCGCCTGACGGCGTAACAACGTCTAATGCCATATCTTCCGCGTCACCGTTTGCAGGGGTGACGCCGGGCGCGATGCTCGACGCTTCGATCAAATTCGGCGGTTTCGACGCTCGTTCCGGGTAACGGAATTGCGGGCAATATAGCAGCATTTGTTGCTGCACATTTGCGTTCAAATAAGGGAAGCCTTTGCGGGCGGCGGAATTTTTGAAGGCGTAGCAGCGGTCGCCATAGATGCCCGAAAATCCCATAAAAACTTCGGGCATTTCCGCGCCGCGCATACTTTTAACCGGATAGCGCCATAAACTTTCTACAGTTCCGATAGTTGTCATCTCAAGATCTTATTTTAGCTTCCCCGCATTTTCCAGAAGCATCTCACGCCTGAATTAACCCGCGCCCCGATTCAACGTTGATAAGAGACTTGCTAACGGCGCGTCGGGTTGAATGAGATGTTATGCGGCGCGTGGATCGGACAAAGCAATTACCTCTTCCACCTTCTCCGGATATTTTGCTCTGAGTTTCCTTAAACCATCTTTGATAATCCAAGCCGTGTGAGCATTTCTTCCGCGCGCCCATTCCCCGCAAATTCTCAGCACAAATTCAGGATGATAATTGCCCGCCTTCCTCAACACATAGCGACTGACTTTTTCACATACATATTCGTACTCGGCATTGTCCAATGCAGCTTAAGGCGCACTACTTTATTAGGGGTTCCCAAAAATCTGTAGCCACGACTGGATTTAACGCCCGGCTCGACTTAGTGGAAATATATTTGTTACCCATGTACCGAACCAGCGCACCAGGGGAATAGGATTTGCCAAAATCAAATGCCTCCGTGTCGACAAAGGGCGACCAGCTTGCTAATGCTTTCGCCGGGCTCTGACCCCGAGTTTTTTTATTCGCGGCGTAGACAGAACTGTTGAAGAAAACGCGTTCGCCTTTTTTATAAGTTTTAGAGTTGTCATATAGAGACGCCGTGTACAGCTTCTTCCAGAGCGAGCGATCCTCCGTTGGAGATAAATTGGTCATGCTGAGCATTGGGTCTTGGACCGCACGATATACGGCGTCACCAAACCAAACTTCATCACCTCCACAGTAATAATTCTGAGCCGACCATTCTTTCGTGACCTCGATTTGCTTAAACGCTGAATTTGCCAGACTCGGCCCAGGTCGGGGCGACGGAGCAGATGATTTAACTAGCCAAAGATTCCCTCGATTCCGAATAACCGTGCCTACGGAATAAGTCGTGCCTGGCCGCCACTCTTCAAAATTCTCCCACATTCGAGATGTTTCGCTCGCGGCGTTCAAGAGAGAAATACTATCAGTTCGATCCTGTCCGAGTTCCCAAGCGGTAATGCCGCCTAACTCCTCAGTCATCGCAAATCGGGTGAGTTCACGCGTCGTACGCAGCCCATTGAATTTGTAAATTCCCACTTGATCTCCACAAGGGTTGACTTGTGCAGGGGGAACAGATCCTAAGAGCCGATTGTAACCGATGCCGTCGGGAATACCGAAAAACGCCAGACCCAACTGTAGTTTGCTCTTGGGCAAATTCCACGGAGGATTAATCCAGCCCCTGATGGCGTCGTTTCGCGGCCCAAGATAGGCCATGACCATGTAGGAGTCCACGAAAGGAAATACATCCTTGGTCAATCGGCCGGAGGCGTCTTCTTTACCGGAATCATCATAAATAGCAATGCTGAGAATTTTGGTTCCAATGGACTTCCGTAGTGCTTTAATAAGAAGAGTGTAATTGCCGAGAGAAGAAGATTTTGGAAATTCCCAGTCGATATTCACGCCGTTGAGATCATTCTTAGCCAGGATTTCAGCGACCTGACCGGCGAACTGCTTTCGGCACCCCTCGCGAGAGGCAATGGATTCGAGACGCTGGTTAGTAATTTCGGTGTCGTCCCCACCACCGCCACCAATCGCAAACGCGACCGTGATCTGACGTCCATTTGCCTCTTGTGCTCTCGCCCTACGAACGATTTCTTGGACCCTAGGAAACTCCGTCTCTGAAAATCCGCGACAATCGTCTACCGGATTGATGAAAGCTAAAACGAGTCCATCGATCCGCTCATAGGGAATGCTCTGTGGTGATGTGTTGACATCGGCGTAAACAGAAACTTGAAACTTGTTTTCCTTACCCCCCGAAAGGGCGGGCGCCTCTGGAAGGAGTAAGAAGAATGTGAAAGCAACGAAAGCAAATGCAGATTTCATAGTTTGTATCATTTGGTTCTTATACCCTTCTCAAATTTCAAACTCGAACCGTGCGAGACATCCCCCGGTCATGTGTGTGATGGGCCTCAGTGAGGAGTCCTAGCGATTTCGCCGGACTCGCACTCCGAGCGGCCTAACGCCCGAATTAACCGGCGCGGGAGGCAAGCGCGAAATCATTCAAGTTCCCGATAACATCCGGGCTGATCCCGCGTCGGACGCCTTCGCCGCCTCAAAGGCTTCCGGCGTGTAGGGCACCAACTCGGCGTGTGCCCCGGGGAATATTCTGTCGAGCACCCGGATCGAGAGCGGCAGGCGCGGCCAGATCACCAAGATACGCT
>JALZHT010000763.1 GCA_030860645.1 Acidobacteriota bacterium | reverse complement strand
GGCCGCGGCCAAGCCCGAGGTGGGGGGCGCGGCCGCAGGCCCCGCCCCCGCACGCCTCCCGCACGCGGGCGCTTTCTCACACGATGCCTCAGGCCGCCATCCTCTACGCCGAAGACAACCCCGCGGTGCGGCTCGCCGTGAGAGACCTGCTGGAGTCGGAGGGGTTTCGCGTCGAGGCGTGCGCGGACGGGCGGGCGGCGCTCCGGCGCATCGAGGGCCGGGAGGATTACGCGCTGCTCCTGCTCGACGACGAACTGCCCGGCCCGAGCGGCATCGAGTTGACGCGCCGCGCCCGCGCCCTCGCACACCGCCGCCGCACGCCCGTCGTCATCATCTCGGCCAGCGAGGTCGGCCGCGAAGCCCGCCGCGCCGGGGCCGATGCCTTCCTCAAAAAACCCGAAGGCATCAACCGCGTCGTCGCCACCGTCGCCGGCCTGCTCAAAGGCCGTGAGTCGTAAATCGTGAATCGTCAATGGAAAGACTTGACCGTCACACGAGCGGCGACTCGTAACCCAAGTCGAACGACGTTCAACCACGATTCACGATTCACGGCTGTTACATCAGCGGCTCGACGTGGGTGCGCTCGCGGCGGGCGACGCCGGTCTGGTAGGCGGCCTCCTCGACCTCGCGCGAGACGGCCTCGGCGACGCGCTTGTCGAAGACCGAGGGGACGATGTATTCCGGGTGGCGCTCCTCGTCGGTGATGATGCCGGCGATGGCCTGGGCGGCGGCCAGCTTCATCTCCTCGTTGATGCGCGAGGCGCGGCACTGCAAGGCCCCGCGGAAGATGCCGGGGAAGCAGAGCACGTTGTTAATCTGGTTCGGGTAGTCAGACCTCCCGGTCGCCATCACGGCGACGTGGCCGGCCGCCTCCTCCGGCATGATCTCCGGCGTCGGGTTCGCCATCGCGAAGACGATGGGGTCGCGCGCCATCCGCTTCAGGTCTTCGACCGTGAGGATGCCCGGGGCCGAGAGGCCGAAGAAGACATCCGCGCCGGCGATCACTTCGTGGACGCTGCCCCGCTGGTTGTCGGGGTTCGTCATGCGCGCGTAGTGATCCTTGACCCAGTTCATGTGCTCGGTGCGCCCGCGGTAGATGGCGCCCGTCTGGTCGCAGCCGACGACGTTGCGGACGCCCGCGTTGAGGATAATCTTCGTGCACGCCACGCCCGCCGCCCCGACGCCGTTGACGACCACCTTCAAGTCCTCCATCCGCTTGCCGACCAGCTTGACGGCGTTAATCAGCGCGGCCAGCACGACGACGGCCGTGCCGTGCTGGTCGTCGTGGAAGACGGGGATGTCTAACTCTTCCTTCAGGCGCTCCTCGATCTCGAAGCAGCGCGGCGCGGAGATGTCTTCGAGGTTGATGCCGCCGAAGGCGACGGCGATGCGCTTGACGGTCTCGACGATCTCGTTCGGGTCTTTCGTCGAGAGGCAGATGGGGAAGGCGTCCACGCCGGCGAACTCTTTAAAGAGCATCGCCTTGCCCTCCATCACGGGCAGGGCGGCGGCCGGGCCGATGTCGCCGAGGCCGAGGACGGCCGTGCCGTCGGTGACGACGGCCACGGTGTTGCGCTTGATGGTCAGGGTGAAAGCCTTCTCGGGGTCGCGGTGGATGGCCTCGCAGACGCGCGCGACGCCGGGCGTGTAGGCCATCGAGAGGTCGGTGCGCGTCTTCAGAGGGGCCTTCGAGACGACCTCGATCTTGCCGCCGAGGTGCATGAGGAAGACGCGGTCGGAGACGTTGATGACCTCGACGCCGTCAACGGCGCGCGCGGCCTCGACGATCTCGCGCCCGTGCTCGGCCGAGCCGGCGTTGACCGTCACGTCGCGGACGATCTGGTCGCGGCCGACGCTGACGATGTCAATGGCCCCGATGTCGCCGCCGGCGCGCCCGATTGCCATCGTCAGCTCGCCGAGCGTGCCCGTCCGGCTCGAAAGCTTCACGCGCAAGGTCAGGCTGTAACTCGCGCTGGGCGTGTTCTGCAACCGGCTCAAGGCGAACGTTTCCTTTCGGGCGTGACTGAAGAAGAACTCCGGGGTTTGGGCCGTGCGCCAACTCTAGCGCCAAAGCCGCGCGCCGCGCAAGCAAGGCCGCAGACGATACCAGGAGAGTTCTCGAATGGACGGACGGCGTGGCGTGGTTTTGTAGGGGCAGGGCTTGTCCCTGCCCGCTTTCAACTCGTGGCAGAATTCAAACAGGGGCGGAGAGGGTGGACAGGATAAAGATTCAATTTCTTATCCTGCCTGTCCTGTCCGCCCCTGTTTGAATTGCTTTCTAACTTGAGCGGGCGGGGACAAGCCCTGCCCCTACAGTTTGTCTGAAGATGCTCGTCGCGCCTCTGTCAACACGCGCCCGATCTCGTCGAGCGCCGCCGCGTCCGCGCCGTTCTTCTCCGCGAGTCTGAGAGAGAGTTCGCCGAGCAGCGCGTAGACGGAGAGCGCGCCCGCATCTTTCGCGTCGCGGAGCGCGGCGAGGTGGCGGCGGACGGTCTCCACGTCGGCGCGCGCGAACGTGCCGGTGAGGGCGCGCGCGGGCGTCTGCCGCGAGAGGTTGGCG
>JALZHT010000762.1 GCA_030860645.1 Acidobacteriota bacterium | reverse complement strand
GCTTTGCGCGAGGGCGGCGCGCGCGCCGGCGCCGCAGGCCAGCGCGGCGAGCAGGGCGAAGGCGGCACGTGCGGGCGCGTTCGTCATCTCTCTCGTCCTCGGGTGTCCGGAGTGGGCGGCAAAAAGTTCAACTAAGGCCCGGCGTCGGGAGCGTAAATCACCGGCGGTAGCAAAGACAAGTTCGATGAAGAATCACCACGCTCAACGCCCGCCGGGCCGCGACTCCGCAATCCCCGATCCGTAATCGTTACGGCCGGTTGCGGCCCGCCCGCGCGCGTCTTTATAATCCGCAGTCCGATTGTCTTTCGCGTTTCTTACGCGCCCGCTCCCGTCAGCACTCGATGCCGCAGACCCGCTCGGCCCGAACGGAGGTTTAGATGAGAAAGGTTTCCCTGCTGCTGGCCCTCGCGGCCCTCTTCCCGCTCTCAGGTGTGAACGTGATGGCACAGACGAACAACGCCATGGCCGCCGGCACGCTCCCCGCGCCCGTCGCCAAGAAGGTCCCCAAGACAGTGACCGTCCACGGCGAGACTCTCGTGGACGACTACTTCTGGATGCGCGAGAAGACGAACCCCGAAGTCATCTCGTACCTCGAAGCCGAGAACGCCTACGCCGACGCCATGATGAAGCCGACCGCCGAGCTTCAGGAGAAGCTCTACCAGGAGATGCTCGGCCGCATCAAGCAGACCGACCAGAACGTCCCCTACCGCGAGAACGGCTACTACTACTACTCGCGCACCGTCGAGGGCCAGCAGTACCCGATCTACGCGCGCAAGAAGGGGAGCCTCGACGCGCCCGAGGAGGTCACGCTCGACCTCAACGAGCTGAACAAGGGGCACAAGTACACCGCGCTCGACACCTACGCGGTCTCGGACGACGGCCGCCTCCTCGCCTACTCCATAGACCACAGCGGCTACCGCGAGTACATCCTCAAGATCAAAGACCTGGCGACGGGCAAAGACCTCGCCGACGACTTCGGCAAAGTCACCTCGGCCTTCTGGGCCCCCGACAACAAGACGCTCTTCTACGTCACCGAGGACGCGGCCAAGCGCCCGCACAAGGTCTTCCGCCACGCGCTCGGCGACGCGAAGGAGAAGGACGTTTTAGTCTACGAGGAGAAGGACGAACTGTACCGCGCCCACGCCCTCCGCACGCGCAGCCGCGGCGCGATCCTCTTCCAATCGCAAAGCTCCGACACGACCGAGTACAGCTACGTCCCGGCCGACAAGCCCGCCGCGTCGCCGCGCGTCATCCTCCCGCGCCAGAAAGAGCACGAGTATTACGTCGACCACCACGGCGACCGCTTCTTCATCCTGACGAACGACCGCGGCCGCAACTTCCGCCTCGTCACCGCGCCCGTCGCCGACGCCCGGCGCGAGAACTGGCAGGAGGTCATCGCGCACCGCCCCGACGTGATGCTCGAAGAGATCGAGATGTTCGCCGACTTCTACGTCGTCGCCGAGCGCGATAAGGGTTTACAGAAGCTGCGCATCACGGACGCGAAGACCGGCAAGTCGCACCACCTGCCGTTCCCCGAGCCGGTCTACAGCGCCTCGGCGAGCACCAACCGCGAGTTCAAGACCCACCTGCTCCGCTACAACTACCAGTCGCTCGTCACGCCGCCGTCCGTCTACGACTACGACGTGAAGACGAACAAGAGCACGCTCCTCAAGCAGCAGCCCGTGCTCGGCGGCTACGACCAGAAGCAGTACGAGTCCGAGCGCATCCACGCCGCCGCCGCGGACGGGACGAAAATCCCGATCTCCATCGTCTACAAGAAGGGCTTCAAGCGCGACGGCTCGCGGCCGCTGCACCTCTACGCCTACGGCTCCTACGGCTACCCCTCGAACGTCTCGTTCAGCACGGCGCGCCTCTCCCTGCTCGACCGCGGCTTCGCCTACGCCGTCGCGCACATCCGCGGCGGCGGCGACCTCGGCAAGCCGTGGTACGACGACGGCAAGATGAAGAAGAAGAAGAACACCTTCACCGACTTCGTCGCGGCGGCCGAGCACCTGGTCAAGGAGAAGTACACCTCGAAAGACCGGCTCGTCATCTCGGGCGGGTCGGCCGGCGGGCTGCTGATGGGCGCGGTCACGAACATGCGCCCCGACCTCTACCGCGTCGTCCTCTCCTACGTCCCGTTCGTTGATGTTATTAACACGATGCTCGACCCCAGCCTGCCGTTGACCATCCAGGAGTACCTCGAATGGGGCAACCCGAACGACAAAGAGGCGTTCCAGTACATGAGGTCTTACAGCCCCTACGACAACATCGCGGCCACCAACTACCCCGCGATGCTCGTCCGCGTCAGCCTGAACGACAGCCAGGTGCCCTACTGGGAGGGCGCCAAGTACGTGGCGAAGCTGCGCGCCATGAAGACCGACAAGAACGTCCTCCTCCTGAAGGCCAACATGGGCGCGGGCCACGGCGGAGCCTCCGGCCGCTACGACGCCCTGAGAGACACCGCCTTCGACTACGCCTTCATCCTCACGCAGTTGGGGATCAACAACTAGCCCGAGGCGGTCGCAAAACCGAGCGCCCCCGGCGTGAGTGAACGACTCACGCC
>JALZHT010000124.1 GCA_030860645.1 Acidobacteriota bacterium | reverse complement strand
CGGGCCAACTCACCGTGTCGTCGGGGCAGACGCTCACGGTGCTCGGCGGCCTCACCTTCGACACCCCGCGCCACATCTTCGCCGGCTCGGGCCTTGTCCGGTTCACCGGGAACAAGACCCTCTCGACCTTCTACGTGGAGTGGTGGGGGGCGAACGCGGCCGACGCGGCCGACGACACCGCCGACATCCAGGAGGCGCTCGACGCGATAGACGCCTCCGGCATCGACGCGACGATCCAATTCCTCCGCGGCACCTACACCATCGCCGGGGCCTTGCAGGACACCGGCGCGAGTAACTCCCAGCTCGTCCTGCCGAAGAACGACTCGTCCTCGCTGACGACCCTCCGCCTGAAGGGGGCGGCGCCGGCCTCGACCTTCGCCGTCCCGACCGACGGCACCGTGCTCAAGTCGACGCTCGCCTCCGGCAACGGCTCGGTCATCGGCGTGCGGACGGCGCACGTCTTCGCGAGCGTGACGGGCCTGACGTGGCTCTCCCTCCACGTGGAGGACGTCGTCGTCCGGACGGTCGACAACCCCACGATCAGCGGCCTCGATCTGACCTACATCCCGAACCTGCACCTTGAGCGCGTGCAGGTCTTCGCCGGCACGGACTCGACCATCACGGAGCCGACGACGGCGACGAGCTACGCCATCAAGCTGCCGCTCAACGTGCCGGACGTGCGCCGGCTCGTCAACGTCCAGGCCACCGGTTTTTACACCGGCCTTCTCGCGGGCGAACTCATCAACGCCGACGACCTCGTCATCAACTTCACGAAGGTCGCCATCGAAGTAGTCGCGGCGACGCACCCCTTGAGGTTCGGCCGCGTCGTCATCACCGAGAGCGTCACGGCGCTCAAGTGCTCGGGCGAGGCCAGGATAGACATCGAGCAGTTCGACGTCGAACACGACAACGTAAACCCCTCGAACTGGTGGACGTTCTCGACTGACGTGGTTGACAGCGGCGACCTGTGCCAGGGCCGCATAAATTTTAACCTGACCCTCAAGAACTCCGGCCCGAACAACTCGTTCGCCCTCACGGGCGGGCGCAACCTGTGGATCCGGCAGACCCGCCGCCCCTACCAGTGGCGCTACAACTTCGCGGAGCCGTTCACGAACGCCTACGCGAAGGACATGTCGGTCTTGGAGCTGAACTCCAACCAGGCCGTGGCCGCCGACGAGAAGTTCGCCGCCCTCCTCGCGGGCACGAACCAGTCGGGACTAAATAACGCCATCTTCTCGCTCTTCGCCAGCAACTACGCGCTGGCGGCGGCGGACAAGCGCGTCGGCATCATGGAGATACTGACCGGAGGGGCGGCGGACTCCGGCCGCTTCGACTTCGCCACGATGAACGCGGGGACGCGCGCCACGCGCTTCTCGATCCTGCCGGGCGGGGCGCTCAAGCTCGCGGCCGTCGGGGCGCTGCCAGGGGCCTACGAGCCGGACGCGATTCACCTGTACGCCGAGGGCGCGTCGGCGGAGTTGAAGGCGAGGGACGAGGGCGGGACGGTGACGACCCTCAGCCCGCACTCGTCGGACGGCCCCGAGTGGCTGTACGACGCGGAGGATTCGGCGCCGCCGCACGTCACGGCCGAAGTGAACGTCTACGCCGGGACGGTGCGCTTCGTGAACCACACGCGGCTGGCGAGGTTGCAGCAGCGGCAGTTCGACGGCGAGTCGATGCCGGCCGACCCGCTCCGGCGGAAGGTCATCAGCGAGGAAACCTTCGAGCAGTACAACGCCCGGAAGGGCTTTAAGGCGGGCGACAGGGGCTTCCTCGTCATTGAGGATTGGGACACAAACCAGGAGGCGTACAGGCTCAGGCGGGAGGCGAAGCGGGCCGAGTGGGCGGCGCAGAGGGCCGAGGTCGAGCGCCGGCGGGCCGAGTGGCGGGAGCGGAAGGAGCGGGCCGGGCGGAGGGGCGAGCAGTTCGCCGAGGCCGAGCCGCAGATGGAGCCGGAGCCGGAGGCTTACACCCCGCAGCCGAAGCCGGCGTGGCTGAAGAGGGCGAAGGGGCCGAAGGAGAAGCCGTGAAGAAGGCGGTTCACCACAGGAGCGACAAAGGCGTCCCCTGCAACCCGGGCAGGCAATGGATGTCATGCGACATCACGAGCAACGGCGACAGGCGGCGGGTGACGTGCCGCAACTGCAAAAGGACGCGCGCCTTTAAGGAGCGTAGGTGAATCTCCCGCACCCTGAAAGGGCGGAGGCTTCTTATGCCACGTAGAAAAGTTAGACGCACTTTAACGACGGCTCAAAAGATTCGGAACCGCGAAAAGAATCTCGCGCTGTTGGAGAGCGAGATTCGGGTTAAGCACGCTCGCGTGGCCGAACTGCAAGACGAGATTCTGCACGCCGAGCGTATGCGCGACGAGACCTTGCGCGAGTTGGCAGAGTTGAAAGGTTCCACCAATTGCGGTTCCTCCACCAGCTAAAGCAGGTGGTCTCCGCGCCATGGAGACTTACAGGATGAAAAGATTCTTGCCGATTCTGCTGCTGATGCTCGCGCTCGCGCCCGAGGCGGCGGCGCAACTCTCGTCCTCGACCGCGCGCCGCATCAACCCGCAGGCGTCGGCCCCGGCCACCTGCTCGGCCGACCGCGGCGAGGTCTACTTCAACACCACGGACGACAAGCTCTACCGCTGCACGGCCGCGAACACCTGGACGGAGACGGGGGCGGTCACTTCGCCGGGCGGCTCCGACACCCAGCTCCAGCGCAACAACGCCGGGGCGTTCGGCGGGATCTCCGGGGCGACGAGCGACGGGACTAACCTCAACGCCGCGGACGCCAACTTCTTCGTCGCCGGGAGCGCGGACGCCACCAAGAAACTGCGCTTCGAGGTGGACGGCTTCACGGCCGGCAACACGCGGGTCGCCACCTTCCCCGACGCGAGCATCACGGTGGCGAGGGCGGACGCCGCGCAGACCTTCACGGGCAGCCAAACCTTCGGCAGCGCCCTCCTCGCGCCGGCGGGTGCCGTCCTCGGCTACTCCTTCGCCGGCAACACCACCACGGGGCTGCGCTACACCTCCGGCCGGTTGATCACCGACATCGGCGGCAGCAGTTTCTTCGCGGTGGACGGGCTGACGGGCAACGCGCAGGTGGCGGGGAGTTTCCAGTTCTCGTTAACAGCCAACGCCAGCCCCGAAGGCTCTCCGGTCGTCGGCGTCGGGCGGCATGAAAACGGCGTGCTGAAGGTGACTGACGGCAGCACCGGGCAGGGCGCTCTCCTCGCCAAGCGCCGCGTGTCGGCGAAGACCGCCGGCTACACCGTCACCGCCGCCGAGACTGATACGGTATTCACCAACGCGGGTGCCGGGGCCGGGATTACGTTCACCCTGCCCGCCCCGTCGGCGGGACTCCAGTACACCTTCGTCGTCGCAGCGGCGCAGAGCCTGACCGTCGTGCCGGGGACGCCCGCGGCCGAGGCCATCAACAACGCGGGCACGGTGGACGCCGACGACTCGGTAGCGAGTAGCACCGCGGGCCACACCGTCACGCTGACGGCGATTGACTCGGCGACGTGGGTCGTGACCTCGATAACGGGGACGTGGCCGTAGGTTAGGCGCTGACTCCGTGGAGCTTCCCGTCTTCCTTGATGGTCACTTCGCGGCCCTCGAAGTAGTAAACCTCGCCCTTCTTCAGTTCGATGGTCTTCGGCAGGTAGTAGTAGCGGGAGCGGGCCGCGCGCATCGCGCAGAAGGCTTCGTTGATGAGGCGCTGGTTCTCCTCGACGCGCTTGCGGTCTTCGTCTTCCATAGCGCCGCAGACCATACCACCACAGAAAGGACACTTTCAATGCGCAGACTCCTTCTCACCCTCGCCCTCGCCCTGACGCTAACCCCAGCGCCCGCCTCCGGCCAGCGCCCCAACCCCAACCTCGCGCTCGGCGGCACGGTCACGGCCTCCTCGACTTACCCCGGCCGCGACTACGATCCCAAAGCCGTCGTCGACGGCGACCGCAAGGGCCTCGGCTGGGCGGCGGGTGGCGGGTGGAACGACGGGACGTTCGGCCAGTTCCCCGACGACATCTCGGTGGAGTTCGAGGGCGGGCGGCCCCTCGTCGTCTCGCGCGTGGTCGTCGTCGGACTCCAGGACGACTTCAACAACCCGACCGAGCCGTTCGTCGGCCAGAACAGCCCTTACGCGCTCCGCGACTTCGACGTGCAGGTGAGGGATCAGAAGACGCACCACTGGCGCACGGTGGCGACTGTCGCCGGTAACACGAAGGTGATCTCGGAGGTCACGTTCGCGCCCGAGCGCACGGCGGCCGTGAGGGTCGTCGTCCGCGCCTCGGCGCACGACTTCAGTTGCGTGGTGGAGGTGGAGGCTTACCGGGAGTGAGGGGCTACTGGCGATTTGTAGGGGAACTGGTGGCTTCTGCCCACGGCCGCGTCAGTCGGTTGTACTTGTCGGCTAGGAGTTTAAGCCTCGACTCGGAACCTTTGTAGACCGCCTCTTTCATTTGCAGATCGATCCACAACTCGGCCTTCTTCTCAGGGTCGGCTTCTATGTGCCAGTCGTGCCGCGCCCTCTCGAAAGCCAGTTCGGCCAGCCGCCACAAGCCGACTGCCTCGGCGATGTCGAGCGCCATCTCTGACTCCTGTGCGATTTCGGTTGCGAATCTGTAGTCGCTCTCGCTCATGGGCCTCCCATTATAACCTTGACCCCTCCGCGCCCCGGCGTATAATCCCGGCGTGCCTACCCTTCGCTGAGAGCGGCGTCCGCCTGCGCCGCTCTTTTCCTTTGTGTGCGAAAAGTGTGCGAACGGCAGCGCGCCGGAGGGAGCGAAAGGGGCGAACGGGGCCGTTTTTAGCGGCGTCCGTTCGCCCCCGTAAACCGCAGAAAACGGCCTTCAAGAAGAGGAAGTTCTAACGCCGGCCGGCGGGGAAGTCAAATGAGGAAAGTAGACAGTAGGCAGGGGAGATTTACGATTTTAGATTTTTGATTGGCGATTGGAAGCAGACGGCGCATCCGCTTCCGGGCGCAAATCAAAAATCGCAAATCAAAAATTCTTTAACCCGGAACTTAATCCCGCCGCCCGGCGCGGAACAGCTCGGCGACCCACGCAGGCTCGCGCGGCTCGGGGCGCATCGGCTGGCCCTTCGCGAGCCTCCAGCGGTTGAGCCAGGAAATGCCCTGCTTGTCCTGTGCGTCAGGCAGGGCGTAGGCCGGGTCGGTGAGGGCGCGTTCGAGCGTGATGAAGGTGTAGCCGCGGCGCTTCATCATGGCGGCGAGGGCGTCGAAGTGGTCGGCGTTGAGTTCGTTGGCGTGGAGCAGGAGCGTCTGCTTGACTTCGTAGCCGAGGGACTCGGCCGAGAGCTTCTCGAAGAAGTCGAAGACCTCCTCCATGTAGCGGACGTATTCGGCGGCGACGCGCCGCGCCGTCTCCGCGTCGCGGCGTTCTTTGGCGCGCGCGTAGACGTGGGCGAAGACCCACTCCTGGTTGTCCACGGTGACGGGCGCGACGGTGTAGCCGCGCGCGGCGAGGAACTCGGCGAGGCCGCGCTTGTACTCTGCGGTCGGCCCCGTGCGCAACTGCGTGTGGCGGAAGTAGCGGAGCTTGCGTCCGCGCTCGGCGAGCAGCATCCGCGTCACGGTCTCGCCGCGGATCACGTCCTCCTGGTAGGCGGCGAGCGGGTGGCGGTCAATGAGGATGTGCGAGAAGGTGTGGTTGCCCAACTCGTGCCCGGCGTCGAGCCACGCGCGCAGAAGCTCCGTGCGCTCGTCCACCTCGCCGCGCACGAACAGCTTGCCCTCGTTGACGAAGCCGACGGCCGGGACTCCGTGCCGCCGGAAACTGTCGAGCAGCTTCGGCGTGATCTCACGCATCACGGCGAGATCGCCCCACTGGGCCGGCAGGTCGTCCACCGTGACGGCGACTTCGCGCGCCGGCCGCGGGTTCGCAGGGGTTTGGCCGTGGGCGCAGGCGCAGGCGAGCGCGGCGAGCACGAGCGCGGGCAGGAGATTGGCGGTCAGTTTTTTCATTCTGCTTTAAAGTCCGAGGGCGTCCATCCGGGCCTTCTCGTAGTCGCCGTCCTCGCCGGGGTAGCGCAGGAGGTTTTCGAACTTGCCGGTCTGTTTCGCGAGCGACCAGATGAGGCTCTCGCCGGCGGGCGCGACGTTCGGCTCGGATTTGAAGACCGGGTCTTTGAAGGCGTCATCGGCGTCGGTGAGTTCCCAGCCCTCGCGGTCGAACATCCCGAGGAGGTCGCCGAGGAAGAGGCCGTTGAGCACGTTGTGGTGCAGGAGCAGCGTGTGGCTCACCGTGCGGCCGAGCACGCGGCGCGCGAGGTCGTCGTAGAAGAGGGCGCGCTCGCGGATGTGGCCGAGGTAGAAGTCCCTGTAGGGGGCCGTCTCGGCCCGCGGGTCTTTCTTCAGGCGCTCGCGCAGACGCTGGTCGACGTACCAGTCGGAGGCGTCTATGGTCACGTGCCCGTTGCGGTAGCCGCGGGCCTTGAGGAAGGCGCGCATCCGGTCGCGCTGCTCGGGCGTCCGGCCCTCCTTGAGGTAGGGGAAGCGGAAGAGCTTGCGGTAGCGCGGCAGAGCCTTCAAAACTTCCTCGGCGCGGAGCACGTCGCGCGAAAACTCCTCGAAGGTAGTGTCCGGGTATGCGGGGTGCGAGTAGGTGTGGTTGCCGATGAGGTGGCCGCGCTCGTCCCAGCGGCGGAGCAGCCGCATCTTGTCCGGCGTCTCGACGTTCTTGGCGGCGACGAAGAGCGCGGCCCGGAGGCGGCGGCGGCTGAGGGCGTCGAGGATCGCGTCGTTGCGCGCCGCGGCCGTGAGCGTGGGCGTGTCGAAGAGGTTGAAGTCGTCAATGGTGACGGCGACGCGCGGGCGCTTCGCGGCCGACGACGCGGGCGCGAATTGATAGAGGCCGAGCGCCGCCGCGCCCGCGCCCGCCCCTTTAATGAACTGCCGTCGCTTCATCTCTCACCTGCTCCTGCTCAAATAAGTTTCGGGTTTCGAGTTCAAGGGTTCGGGTTAGAAAACGATCAGCCTTGAACTCGAAACCCGAAACTCGGAACCCGAAACTTTCCTATTTCTTGTCGCCGTCCCGCTTCGACCGCTCCGCCTGCTTCCGCTTGAACTCGGCGAAGTAGCGCTCCATCAGCGGCGGCAGATTCTCCTCGGAGTCCTTGTACTCCAGCCCCTTCGTCACGGCCCAGCGCGCGATCCACGAGTCGCCGCGCAAGCCCGCGTAGTTGTCGGGCAGGCGGTACGCCTCGTCCCTCGTCGCCTGCTCCATCGTGACGAAATGGTAGCCGCGCCGCCGGATCATCGCGGCGAGGTCGTCGAAGCTGTCGGCGTTCAAGGCCCCCGCCGTCAGCATCAAGACCTGCGGGAACTCGCGGCCGACCACCTCGCGCGAGTAGCCCTCGAAGAACTCGAACATGCGCTCCATGTAGGGGACGTACTCGGCGCGGACGGCCGCGGCCGCCGCCTCGTCTCCGCGCCGCAGGGCCTCGGCGTAGGCGTGCGAGAAGAGCCAGTCCATGTTGTCGATGGTGACGGGGTGAATCTCGTAGCCGCGCGCGCGCAGGAACTTCTCGACGGCGGCTTTGGCCTCCAGGCTCGCGCCCGTGTTCAGGTACGGGTAGCTGAAGTAGCGCACGCGCGTGCCGCGCTCGCGGGCGAGTTTCGACATGATCTGCTCGCCGCGCAGCACGTCCGCCTGAAACTCCTCGACCGACACCCGGTAGAGGCTCGTGTGGCCGAAGGTCTCGTTGCCGAGTTCGTGCCCCGCGTCGAGCCACTCCCTGAGCATCCGGACGCGCCCCTCGTGGGGCGAGCCGGCCCTGTCGTAGAGCCGGGCCTCGTTGACGAAGGCCACGGCGCGCACGTCCGCGGCGGCGAGGCCGCGCAGGAGCTTGCGCGTCTTGTCCGCGAGCAGCCCGTCGTCGGGGCCGTGGCCGGGGAACGAGACGAAGGTGACGGCCACCTCGCGCCGCCTCCCCGGGGTGGCCTCGGGCTGCTGAATCGC
>JALZHT010000761.1 GCA_030860645.1 Acidobacteriota bacterium | reverse complement strand
CTGGGAGCCGGTCTTAAACGTCGTGAGGGAGAAGCTGCTCACGCCGGTCGGCCTGCGCTCGCTCGCGCCCGACCACCCGGACTTCAAGCCGACCTACCACGGCGACCTGAAGACGCGCGACGCGGCCTACCACCAGGGCACGGTCTGGGGCTGGCTCATCGGCCCCTTCATCGACGCGTGGCTCAAGACCCACCCGCGCGACCGCGCCGGCGCGCGCCGCCTGCTCGCGGGCTTCGTCCCGCACCTCGACGAGTCTTGCGTCGGCTCGATCAGCGAAATCTTCGACGCCGAAGAACCCTTCACGGCGCGCGGCTGCGTCGCGCAGGCGTGGAGCGTGGCCGAGGTGTTGCGGTGCTGGGCGTTGACCTCGGGGTCGTCCGAAACCTGATGTCCTTCGCCGAAGTCCACAAAGTCGGCGCGCTGCTCCGCGACTTACGCTGCGCGTGGTTCGTCTGCGGCGGCTGGGCGATTGACCTCTTTCTCGGGCGCGTGACGCGCGGACACAAAGACGTTGACATCGCCGTGGCGCGCGACGACCAGTTCGAGGCGCGCGACTACCTGCGGCGGCGCGGCTGGAGGCTCGACAAGGCCGTCGAAGGCCGTTTGATCCCCTGGGCGGAAGGCGAGCGGCTGGCCCTGCCGGTGCACGCCGTCTGGTGCAGGAACGACCACCACGACCCCGATTTTTTCGAGCTGCTGCTCAACGAGATTGACGGCGTCCGCTTCAGCTTCAGGCGCGACCCGTCCGTCACGCTGGCGCGGGAGCGGATGTTCTTCGAGACTGCTTCGGGGCTGCCCGTCCTCGCCCCCGAGATCGTCCTGCTCTACCAATCGAGCCGCCCCGCGGAGCACGCGGCCGACTTCCGCAACGCGGTCGAATCACTCTCGAAGGAGAGCCGCGCCTGGCTGAAATGCGCGCTCGACAAACTCTCCCCGCGACACCCCTGGGCCGAAAGGTTATAACCGACTGCTTCTGACGAACGAGGGCTGTTAATGAAATTCAAAAGATCAAGCGGAATCCTGCTCCACCCGACCTCCCTGCCCGGCCGCTTCGGCGTCGGCGACCTCGGCGCTCAGGCTTACCAGTTCGTGGACTGGCTCGCCTCGGCCGGCCAGCGTTACTGGCAGGTCTTGCCGCTGGGGCCGACCGGCTACGGCGACTCGCCCTACCAGTGCTTCTCGGCCTTCGCCGGGAACACGAACCTCGTCAGCCCCGACGAGCTGGTGAAGGACAAACTGCTCGCCGAGGCCGACCTGCGCGGCGCGGAAGACTTGCCGGCCGGGCGCGTGGCTTACGGCAAGGTCATCGAGTTCAAGCGCGGCCTGCTGGGGAAGGCTTTCGAGCATTTCAAGCGGGGGGCGGGCGGCGGGCTGCGCGACGACTACGCGGGCTTCCTCGACTTCGCCAAACTCTGGCTCGAAGACTACGCGCTCTTCGCCGCGCTCAAGGACGAATACAAGGGCGCGCCGTGGCACCGGTGGGTGCCCGGCCTGGCGAAGCGCGAGCCGGGCGCGCTCGGGGAGGCCCGGCGCGATTTCGCCGAACAGATCGAGGCGCACAAGTTTTCCCAGTACCTCTTCTTCCGCCAGTGGCTGAAGCTGAAGAAGTATTGTTACGAGAAGGGCGTCGGCGTCGTCGGCGACATGCCCATCTTCCTCGCGCACAACTCGGCCGACGTGTGGGCGCGTCCCCGCCTCTTCAAATTAAACGAGGACGGAAACCCTTCGGTCGTCGCCGGCGTCCCGCCCGACGCCTTCAGCGAGACGGGGCAGCTCTGGGGCAACCCCATCTACGACTGGGAGCGGATGCGCGCGGACGGCTTCGGCTGGTGGGTCGCGCGCGTGCGCGAGGCTCTGAAGTTGGTGGACGTGGTGCGGCTCGACCACTTCCGCGGCTTCGCCGCCGCGTGGGAGGTGCCGGCCGGGCGCGAGACGGCCGAGCAGGGGCGGTGGGTCGAGGCCCCGGGCCGCGACATCTTCCGCGCGATGCGCGCCGCGATGGGCGGAGACCTCCCCATCATCGCCGAAGACCTCGGCACCATCACGCCCGACGTGCACGCCTTGCGCGACGAGTTCGGCTTCCCCGGGATGCGCGTCCTCCAGTTCGCCTTCGGCGGCGACCCGCACGACACGCACCTGCCGCACGAGTACACGCGCGCCTCCGTCGCCTACACCGGCACGCACGACAACGACACCGTCGTCGGCTGGTTCGAGGCGCGTCGGCAGCAGGACGCCACCGCGGGCGAGCGGCGCGAGCGCGAGAACTGCCTGAAGTACCTCGGCACGGACGGCTCCGAGATCAACTGGGACTTCATCCGCGCCGTCTACATGTCGGTCGCCGTCGTCGCCGTCGCGCCACTCCAGGACGTGCTCGGCCTCGGCACCGAGGCCCGCATGAACGTCCCCGCCAGCGCCGAAGGCAACTGGGGCTGGCGCTTCGCGGAGGGCGCGCTGACGGAGGAACTGGCGGGGAGACTGAAAGAGATGACCGCGCTCTACGGGCGGCTAGGGTAACTTTCAGTTTAGTGAAGTGCGCGCGTGACGACTGTAGGGGCAGGGCTTGTCCC
>JALZHT010000760.1 GCA_030860645.1 Acidobacteriota bacterium | reverse complement strand
ACCTCGCGCGGGCCGTGATCGGCGACCACCTCGGCGGGGGGGACACGCTCGGCATTCTCCTCTGCCGGCGCGAGGGCGAAGGCGAGGCCGCGGCGGCGCGCATCGGCGCGGCCTACGAGGTCGCGGAAGGGCGGCCCGCGCGCGTCCCCGAACTCATCAAGGAAGTCATCACCCAATGAAGTTGCGAACCTTTCTTTCGCTGGTTTTAGTGTGCGCGCTCGCGGCGGCGGGCGCGTCGTGCCGCCAGGAGGGGCGCGCGGCCGAGGACAGGAATAAAATCCACGTCGGCATCGTCTTCGACATCGGCGGCAAGGACGACCGCTCGTTCAACGCCGCGGCGTGGGAGGGCGTCAGGCGCGCGGCCCGCGACTTCCCCATCGTCCTGCGCGACGTGGAGCCGGGCAACCCGACCTCCATCGAGCCGGCCATGCGCGCCTTCGCCGAGCGCAACTACGACCTCATCATCGGCGTCGGCTTCGCGCAGGCCCCGATCATGGAGGTGGTGGCGAAGGACTACCCGAACATCAACTTCGCCATCGTGGACGGCGCGAGCGAGCTGCCCAACGTCGCCTCGCTCGTCTTCAAGGAGCATCAAGGCTCTTACCTCGTCGGCATGATCGCGGCGCGCGCCTCGAAGACGGGCACCATCGGCTTCATCGGCGGGATGGACATCCCCCTCATCCACCGCTTCGCGAAGGGCTACGAGGAGGGCGCGAAGGCGGTCAACCCGAACGCCCGCGTCATCAACAACTACGTCGGCGTGACCGACGCGGCCTGGAACAACCCGGGCAAGGGCAAGGAGCTGGCGCTGTCGCAGATCGGCAAGGGGGCCGACGTGATCTTCACGGCCGCGGGCAACTCGGGCCTCGGGGCCTTCGACGCCGTCGAGCAGGCGGGGCGCGACGAGGCGGGCCGCGCCCGCCGCTTCGTCATCGGCGTGGACTCGAACCAGAACATGGTCAAGCCCGGCTTCGTCCTCACCAGCATGGTCAAGCGCGTTGACAACGCCGTCTACCAGATCGTCGAGGACGTGATCAACGGCCGCTTCAAGGGCGGCTTCCACGTCTACGGCCTCGAAGCCGACGGCGTCGCCTACGCGCTCGACGAGCACAACAAATCGCTCATCCCCCAGGAAGTCCTCGGCGAGGTCGAGGCCGCCCGGCAGAAAATCATCCGCGGCGAGATTCAAGTCACGGACGCGATGGCGAAGTGAGAAAGGGTGTTGCGGGTGCTGGAATGTTGAACTTAGCCCACCGCGATGTGAGTACATTTAGTGTCGAGGTGTGGCAACGGATGTTAAGAGTTATCGTGATTTGAGGGTGTGGCGGGCCGGGATGGGCTTGGTGGAGCAGGTTTATTGTCTGACCCGTTCGTTCCCGAAGTAGGAGACGTACGGGTTATCCAGCCAGATGCAGCGGGCCGCGGTTTCAATCCCGGCAAATATCGCCGAAGGGCACGAGAGGGAGCACATCAAAGAATACCTACATCATCTTTCGATGGCCCAGGCTTCGGTCGCGGAGTTGGAGACTCAACTCGAAGTCGCCTCGCGCCTCGGCTATCTATCACAAGGCCAGTTCGAGCAGACTTTCAACTTTGCGCAGTCACCGGGCCGGCGACTTCGCGCACTCAGAAATTCACCGACGAGAACGCGGAGCGCCCCGGCACCCGGCACCTAACACCCAGAACCCTTTCATGCTTGAACTCAGAGACATCACCAAGCACTTCGGCGACGTTCTCGCCAACGATCACATCAACATCGTCGTCAAGACGGGCACGATCCACGCCATCGTGGGGGAGAACGGGGCGGGGAAGTCGACCGCGATGCGCATCGCGTACGGGTTCTACACGGCGGACTCGGGCGAGATTCTGGTTGACGACGAGGTGAGAAGAATCTCGACGCCGCACGACGCCATCGCGCTCGGCATCGGGATGGTGCACCAGCACTTCATGCTGGTGGACACGATGACCGTGGCCGAGAACATCGTGCTCGGCGCGGAGCCAGGCTCGGCGGCCGCCGTCGACGCCCGCCGGGCCGCCGCCGAGATTCGCCAGCTCTCCGACGAGTTCCGCCTCTCCGTCGACCCCGGCGCGCTCGTCGAAACCCTCTCGGTCGGGCAGCAGCAGCGGGTCGAGTTGCTGAAGGCACTCTACCGCCGCGCCAACATCCTCATCCTCGACGAGCCGACGGCCGTGCTCACGCCGCAGGAGGTCGAGGAGTTCTTCGCCATCCTGCGCGGGATGCGCGAGCAGGGCAAGACGGTCGTCATCATCACGCACAAGCTCTCCGAGGTGCTCGCCATCTCGGACGAGGTGACGGTGATGAGGGACGGCCGCGTCGTCGGCCGCGTCCGGACTGCCGCGACGAACGCGGCGGAGCTGGCCCGCATGATGGTCGGGCGCGACGTGCTGCTGCGCGTCGAGAAGCCGGAGGCGCGGCCCGGAAGCACGGTCTTGAGCGTCGAGCGTCTGACCGTCACGGCGGGCGGCGGCGGGCGGGGCCTGCGCGACGTGTCGTTCGACGTGCGCGCGGGCGAGATCGTCGGCGTCGCCGGCGTCGAGGGGAACGGGCAGAC
>JALZHT010000123.1 GCA_030860645.1 Acidobacteriota bacterium | reverse complement strand
ACGCCGGACTGTTCGAGTAAGGCGAAGGCGCGCGCGCGCCGCTCGCGGGCCGCGGGGTGCGCGACCGCGAACTCGACGTTCTCGCGGGCCGTGAGGTGCGGGAAGAGCGCGAGGTTCTGGAAGACGTAGCCGACGCGGCGGAGGCGGACGGGGAGGGAGATGCCGCGCGCCGAGTCGAAGAGCGCCCGGCCGCCGACGGCGACGAGGCCCGCGTCGGGCCGCTCCAGCCCGGCGATTGATTTGAGCGTGAGCGTCTTGCCCGACCCCGAAGCGCCGAAGAGGATGGTCACGCCGGGCGGGGCCGCGAAGTCCACGTCGAGCGTGAAGCCGCCGGCGAACTCTTTGTAGACGCGGGCGGTGAGCATCACTTCGCCCCGGCGGCCGTGAGGCGGTTGGTGGCGTAGAGCACGGCGAAGGCGAAAACCGAGAGGAGGAGGACGAGGGCGGCGGCCTCGCGGTCGCGGCCCGCCTGCGTCGCGTCGTAGATGGCGACGGCCGCGGTCTGCGTGCGGCCGGGGATGTTGCCGGCGACCATCAGGGTCGCGCCGAAGTCGCCGAGCGAGCGCGCGAAGGCGAGCATCGCGGCCGCCGCGATGCCGCGCGAGGCGAGCGGCAGAGTCACGCGGCGGAAGACCTGCCACTCGGTCTTGCCGAGCGTGCGCGCCGCGTCTTCGAGTTGCGGGTCAACGCCCGCGATGGCCGCGCGCGCCGTCTTCACCATCAGCGGCAGCGCCCCGGCCGCCGCCGCGACGACCGCCCCGCGCCACGTGAAGACGAGCGGCCCGCCCGTCAAGGCTTCGTAGAAGCGGCCGACCGCGCCGCCGCGGCCGAGCACCACGAGCAGGTAGTAGCCGAGTACGGTGGGCGGGAGCACGAGCGGGAGCGTGACGAGGGCGTCGAGCGCCTCGCGCCCGTAGAAGCGTTTGCGCGCGAGCAGCCACGCCAGCCCGACCCCGGCGGCGACGACGAAGAGGGTCGCGACCGAGGCCACGCGCAGCGACAGCCACAGCGGGAACAGGTCAAGCTCTCTCATCGGCCCGAAGATAGCATTAACAATTAAGAATTAAGAACTCTGACGGCCTTGATCCTTCGTTCGTCATCCTTCATCGTCCGAAGGCGGGAGGGGAATCACAGCATGAAAGCGAAAGTCACTGTCGCGGCGGCCTGCGCGCTATTCGCGCTCGCGGCCGTGGGCTTCGCCGGCTGCGGCGATCCGGCGGACGAGGCCGGCGGGGCGGAGCTCGTCGTCGCCGCCGCGGCGAACCTCACCGAGGCGTTCGGGGAGGTGGGCCGGCGTTTCACGCAGAGGACGGGCGTCCGCGTCGTGAACAGCTTCGGCGCGACGGCCGACCTCGCCCGCCAGATCGAGCACGGCGCGCCCTTCGACGTGTTCGCCGCGGCCGACACGGAGCACGTGGACGCGCTGGCGGCGAGAGGGCTGCTCGCCGAAGGCACGCGCGCCGTCTACGCGCGGGGCCGCCTCGTGCTGTGGCTGCCGCGCGGGGAAAGTCCGGTCGCGCGCGTCGAAGATTTGCCGGGGGCCGCAGTGTCGCGGGTGGCGGTGGCGAAACCCGACCTCGCGCCGTACGGGCGGGCGGCGGTCGAGGCGATGCGGGCGCTGCACGTCTGGGCGCGGGTCGAGCCGAAGGTCGTCTACGCGCAATCGGTCGCGCAGGCCAAGCAGTTCGCCGCGACGGGCAACGCCGACGCGGCCTTCCTCCCGCGCTCCCTGGTTAAAGAGGGGGAGGGAAGGTTCATCGAGGTTGACGAGAGCCTGCACCGGCCGATTGACCAGGCGGTCGGCGTCGTTCGCGCGTCGCGGAAGCAGGAGGCGGCGCGGCGGTTCGTCGAGTTCCTGCTGAGTGAGGAAGGGAAGTCGGTGCTGGAGAGTTTCGGTTATGCACCGCCCGCCGGCCGGTGAGGGATTTCGGATTTTAGATTTTAGATTTGAAGAAGACGGCCGCCGCGTCTTTAAATCGAAAATCAAAAATCGAAAATCAAAAATCCGAAATTTACCGCCCCTTCGTGTGCTCCAGTGCGAGGCCGAGGAAGTTCTCGAAGAGGATGCGGCCGTCGCGCGACTCGGTGGGGTGCGCCCAGATGGTGCGGCTGCTGGCCTCCTCGCGCAGGAGGCGCTTCCGCTCCTCGGGCGCGGCGTTGGGGTCAATGCGCTGGAGCGTGCTCGTCAAGTCCTGGAACGACTTTTCGAGGTGGAACTGGACGGTGTAGATGAGCTGCCCGCCCGTGCGCTTGACCATCATCTGGTTCTTGCAGCGGTAGCCGACGGCGATCAGCGCGAACTCCTCCGGCACGCGCGGCAGTTGCAGCCCGTGGTTCTGCCAGACGCGGAGGATGTTGCCCTCGGTCGTGTACAACTGCCAGACGCCGGCGTCGCGGTCGTGGATGTCGCGGAAGATGGGGTCTTCCGGGTCGGTGACGCGGATGAAGCGGTACTGGTACTCGAAGGTGCGACCCGTCCGCCGCGCGCCCGGCTCATCGCCGTCGAGCGTCACGCAGGGGACGCCGAAGCAGAGGCCGATGAGTTGGTGGCCGCCGCAGATGCCGAGCATCGGCGTCTTCGTCCGCACGGCGAAGTCGGCGAAGCGGCGCAGCATGTCGGGGTGGTAGTAGTCGAAGTCGGAGAGCGTGCCGCTCAGGACGATGGCCTCGGGCCGGAACTCGCGCGCGGCCTCGACCGCCTCCGAGAGGTGCGCGACTCGCGTCTCCGGCTCGCGCACGAGGCGCGTGACGTTCGAGACGATGTTGTCTACGGCGAGGTGCGAGATGTGGCGCTCGCGCGCGACCTGCGCCTCGGCCCGCGGCCCCAACTCGGCGAGGGCCACGTCCGAGAGGTGGGCCTCTTCGAGCAAAAGGTTGTTGACGACGAGGACGCGGATCGACTCGATGCGCTTCTCAATCGGCTCGAAGGGGCAGAAGGGTTTCATGGTGAAGGGGAAGGGGAGCGGCTCGATCAACTCGGTCGGTTCGTGCGGCGTCTCGGTCATAGTCTCTGCAAACATTTATCGTCTCCATCCCCCTGGTTCGTTCTCTTCGTTAGATGCCCGGGGCCGCTGCCGGGTGTCCTGCCGGAACTGCGGGACGGGCGTGCCCGCGCCCGCCTCCTCCAACTCCCGCTTCGCCTGGCGGGCCGCGGCCGAGCGCAGGCGCGTGCGCGCGGCGGGCGGTCGGCCCTCGGTCAGGCGGTCGGCCAGGAGCAGCATCCGCTGCCAGGCCGACTCCAACTCGTCGGCGAGGCGCGAAATCTTCGTGATGTCGTACGGCACGGCCACCTCCGAGAGGCCCGCGCGCGCGAACACACTCAGGTAGCGCGCCGTCGCCAGATCGGGGCAGAGCATCCGCCTGCGCCCCGCCTTCAATTCGATGCCGAGCAGCGTGTGCTGAATCTCGACCGCCGCGTTCTTCGACGCCGCGGGCAGCCGGTGCGAGCGGGTGCGGATCGCCAGCACGCGCTCGCGGTAGAGGCGCGGCGGCCACTCCTCGCCCATCTCATCGCGGAGCCGCGCGACGAGCTTGTCCGCAGGCGACGGGCGCGCGCCTTCGCCTTCTGCCCCCGCGTCCCGGTGTGCCACGGTCGCACTCATCAACGGACTTCCCGCCGACATAAAAAGAGGGAGGGGCCGTGTGGCCCCACCCGCCCGGAATCCTACCTCGAAAGAACGCTAACGCCCGAGGCTCGTCACCGCCGCGCCCTCCCGCTCGGCGCGGAAGGCGTCCACGACGGGGCCGGGGAAGACGCCGAGGTAGAGCACGCCGAGGACGGTCAGGACGAGGACGACGGCCACGCTCGCCGGGACGCGCGGCGCGCGCCACTCGGTCGTGCGCTCGCGGAAGAACATCACGACCACGAGCCGCAGGTAATAGTATACCGAAATCGCCGAGTTCACGACACCGATCACGACGAGCCAGTAGAGGCCCTGCGCGACGGCCTCGCTGAAGACCATCACCTTGCCCATGAAGCCGGCCGTCAGCGGCACGCCGATGAGCGAGAGGAGGAAGAGCGAGAGGGTGAGCGAGAGGGCCGGCGCGCGGAAGCCGATGCCGCGGTAGTCCTCCACGTCCGTCCGCCGGTCGCCGCTGCGCGCGACGAGCGTGACGACGGCGAACGCGCCGAGGTTCATCACGGCGTAGACGAGCAGGTAGAAGACGACCGCCGCGACGGCGTCCCCGCGCCGCTCGTCGGGCGCGTAGCCGGCGGCGACGAACCCGACGAGCGCGTAGCCGGCGTGCGCGATGGACGAGTAGGCGAGCATCCGCTTGACGTTCGTCTGGACGAGGGCGACGACGTTGCCGACCGTCATCGTCAGCGCCGCCAGCACCCAGAGCGCGTCGAGCCAGGCGGTGTGGAGCCGCGCGCCGGCCGCGCCGGCCTGCCCCGTGGCGGCGACGAACGGGAAGGCGAAGAGGAAGACGCGCATGAAGGCGGCGAAGCCGGCGGCCTTCGGCCCGGCCGCCATGAAGGCCGTGACGGGCGTCGGCGCGCCCTCGTACACGTCCGGCGTCCAGACGTGGAAGGGCGCGCTGGCGATCTTGAAGCCGAAGCCGATCAAAAGCATCGCCGCGCCGACGAACAGCAGCGGCGGGTAGAGGCCGTCGTTGACCCGCTCGGCGATCTCCATGATGTTGGTCGTCCCGGCGACGACGGCGCGGCCGCCGCCCGCGACCGCGATCTCGTGCGCCGTCGCGCCGTAGACGAGCGCGATGCCGTAGAGCAGGAAGGCCGACGAGAACGAGCCGAGGATGAAATACTTCATCGAGGACTCGTTCGAGCGCACGTCGTCCTTGCGGAAGCCGCACATCACGTAGGTCGAGATGGAGAGGATTTCCAGGCCGAGGAAGATCATCACGAGGTCGGCGGCCGAGGCCATCAGCATCATCCCGACCGTGGCGAACAGGAGCAGCGTGTGGAACTCGCCCGCGGGCAGCCCCTCCCACTCGACCCAGATCATCGAGATCAGCACGGTCAGCGCCGAGACGACGATGAAGACGACCGTGAACGAGAGCCGCAGCGAGTCGAGCACGACCATGTCGTTGAAGTCGGCCGGGTCGAGCGCCGCCCCGGTCAGCCAGACGCACGCCCAGGCGGCCCCGGCGAGGCCGGCCAGTGAGATGCCGCCCGTCAGCCAACGCTGCGAGCGCCGGCGCGTGAAGGCGTCGACGAGCATGACGACGACGCCCGCGGCCGACACGATCAGCTCCGGCAGGAGCATTTGCATGTTCACGTCGGGCGGGATGGCCGGGATGACTAAGCTCAGCATCATCTTCTCACTCTGAAAACGTTAGAGGGTGTTGGGTGTTGGGTTCTGGGTGCTGGGGAAGACACGTTGTTTTTAACCAGCATCCAGAACCTATAACCCGGCACCCTGCTTTTCGGTCTTGAGCAGGGCGTCGACCCGGTCGCGCACCATCTGCTTGTAGACGGTGATGTCCTGCGACATGCCGCGGTGGGCGGGGGCGACGAAGCGGCCCTCGCGGTCGTAGAAGACGACGAGCGGGATGCGCGTCGAGGTCGAGAAGAGCGAGAAGAGCGAGGCGTCGGGGTCGCGCAGGACGGGGATGGTGAGCTGCCGCTCCTTCGCGTAGTGGCGCAGGAGGTTGTCGGACGTGCGCTCCTTCGTCTCGATGCTCACCCAGAAGAAGCGGACGGGCTTGCCCTCGTACTCCTGCTTTAACTCTTCAATCGCCACCAACTCCCAAGTGCACGGCACGCACCACGTCGCGCCGAACGAGACGACCAGCACCTCGCCGCGCAGCCCGGCCGACTCGTACGTCTTGCCGTCCAGCCCCTTCAGCTTGAAGGCCGCGTCCTTCGGCGGCTCGGTCTCCGTCTTCTGCCGCGCGCCCGCCCTCGGGCCGGAGCCGCACAGCAACAATGTCAGGACGACGGTGAATTTGATAGCCAGTCGCATCATCAGAATTTTTGATTTTAGATTTTAGATTTGCGATTGGAAGTCGTCAGTTTTCAGTTTTCGGCTTCGTCTTTAACTGAAAACTGGAAACCGAAAAGTGATAACAAATCAAAAATCGCAAATCAAAAATCAAAAATTTCCTCACTATTTCATTTCGGCGTGGAAGACGCCCTGGGTCTCGGTGGCGACGACGCGCTCGCGCACCTGGTTGACGCTCGCGCGCGAGCGTTCGAGGAACGGGCGCGGGTACGCGCCCATGTAGATCATGAGCAGGAGCAGCGGGGCGAGGAGGCCGATCTCGCGCCAGTTCAAATCCCTCAGCCGCCGGTTCTCCTCGCGCGTCACGCGCCCGAAGAGGACGCGCTGCAACATCCAGAGCATGTAGACCGCAGCCCAGATGACGCCCGTCGCCGCCAGCATCGTCGCCACCCAAGTGTTAATGTGGAACGTGCTACCGAAGAGCGTGAAGGCGTAGTCGAAGCCCGAAGTCCACATCCCGAGCATGATTAAAAACTCGCCGACGAAGCCGTTGAGGAGCGGCAGGCCGACCGACGAGAGCGAGGCGAAGACGAGGAACGTGGCGAACCACGGCATCGGCTTCGAGACGCCGCCGAAGTCGGAAATCTGCCGCGTGTGCCGCCGCTCGTAGAGCATCCCGACGAGCAGGAAGAGCGCCCCCGTCGAGACGCCGTGGTTGAGCATCTGGTAGAGCGCGCCCTGCATGCCCTGCTCCGTGAACGAGAACATCCCCAACACGACGAACCCCATGTGGCTCACCGACGAGTAGGCGACCAGCCGCTTCACGTCCGGCTGCACCATCGCCACCAGCGCGCCGTAGATGATGCCGACGACGGCGAGCACGACGAAGACCCACGCGAAGCGCCGCGTCGCGTCGGGGAAGAGCGCGAAGTTGAAGCGCAGCAGGCCGTACGTCCCCATCTTCAGCAGCACGCCCGCGAGGATGACGGAGCCTGCGGTCGGGGCCTCGGTGTGCGCGTCGGGCAGCCACGTGTGGACGGGGAAGAGCGGCACCTTGATGCAGAAGGCGACGGCGAAGGCGAGGAAGAGCCAGAAGCCCTGCTCGGCCGTGAGCTTGCCGGGGTTGGCGAGGAGCGCGTTGAAGATCGTGACGTAGTCGAACGTGCCGAAGTAGACCCACAGGGCGATGATGCCGGCCAGCATCAGGAGGCTCCCGGCCGCCGTGTAGATGTAGAACTTGACGGCCGCGTAGAGTCTGCGCTCGCCGCTCCCCCACACGCCGATGAGGAAGAACATCGGCACCAGCGACGCCTCGAAGAAGAGGAAGAACAGGAGCAGGTCGAGCGAGACGAAGACGCCGACCATCGCCGACTCAAGGAGCAGCATGAAGGCGTAGAAGGCGATCTCGCGCCGCTCGACCGCCGTCCAGCTCGCCAGCACCGAGATGGGCACGAGCAGCGTCGTCAGTATCACGAGCCACAGGCTCATGCCGTCCACGCCGACGTGGTAGCGCGCGTTGATGCTCGGAATCCACGCCGCGTCCTGCACGAAGTGGAAGGAGTTCGCCTGCCCCGCGCCGACCGGCGCGGTCAGGAGCAGGAGCGAGACGGCGAAGGTCGCGAGCGAGAACCCGAGCGCGACCCAGCGGTAATGCCTCGGGCGCGCGTACGGGGCGAGGCCGTGCGCGCCGACGGCGGCGGCCCCGACGAGCGGGAGCAGGATGAGAATGGTGAGCAGGTACGGCTGCATCTCGGTCTACCTGTAGAGCTGGTAAAAGTTGTAGGCGAAGAAGGCGACGACGACGAGCGCGCCGAGCAGGATGATGGCCGCGTAGCTGCGCACGAAGCCCGGTTGCAGGTAGCGCACGAGCGACCCGGCCTGCGACATCCCGCGCCCGACGCCGTTGACGATGCCGTCGATGACGCCCACGTCGAAGAAGCGCCACAGCCCCTCGCGCGAGCCGGTCCTGATCGGCTCGATGATCGCGGCGTCGTAGATTTCGTCCACGTAGTACTTGTTCTCAAGCAGCCGCGGCATCTTCAGGAGCGGCCGCCTGCCGAAGAGCCAGATGCCGACGCCGATCCCTGCGCCCGCGATGAAGAGCGAGATGCCGCTGAAGATGCGCTCCGCGCGGACTTCGGCCGGGT
>JALZHT010000759.1 GCA_030860645.1 Acidobacteriota bacterium | reverse complement strand
CCGCAGAGCGGCTTCACCACCTCCAAGCTCATCGAGCGCATGAAGCACCTCGTCGACGAGCGCGCGCGCGACGACGGGCGGGGGCGCCGCATCGCCCCGCACCTCTTCAAGCTCAAGGTCGAGTGGGGCACGCACTCCGAGGCCCCGCCCGAGTTCATCAAGGAGCTGGAGAACGAGGTGCTCGCCGCCGCCATTGACTTCATCAACGACCAGCGTTACCGGACGCTCGCCCCCATCAAGGTCGAGACCAGCGCCGACATCTTCACCTCGGGCATCGCCGTCGACCCGACCTTCGGCGAGTTCGAGGAGGAGCTGAAGCAGAAGGACGAGGCCGCCCGGGTCGCGAAGGAGTTGGAGGACTCGCTGCCGCGGTCGAGGCCGTCGCCGGACGTGCCGGTCATTGCCCGCGTCACGCTGCCCGACGGCCGCGCCGACCAGCAGGTTCTGACCTTCCGCCCGGGCGGCCGCCGCGTCAACGTCGGCCGCGTCTCGGACAACGACCTGCACCTCGACCACGGCAGCGTCTCGAAAGTCCACGCGGCCCTCGTCATGAACCGCGAGGGCACGCTGCTCGTCGCCGACACCGGCTCGACCAACGGCACCTTCATCAACGGCCGGCGCATCGCCTACGGCGAGGCGCGCCAGCTCGTTGACGGCGACGTGGTCAGCTTCGGCGACGTGGAAGTGAGATTCAAGAAGGGGTAAGGAAGTTCCGAGTTTAAAGTTTCGAGTTTCGAGTTCAGAACATGTCTCGAACTCGAAACTCGAAACTTTAAACTCGGAACTGGAAAGCTTTATGTTTCTAGCAGACATTCCCGAAAAACAGCCGGCGCTGTTGAGCCTCGTCTACGTCGGCGGGCTGGCGCTGATGGCGCTGTTGCTCATCGTCTCGCTGCTGCTCCGGAGGGGGCGGCGGCGGTCGTCGCTCGACGCGGTCGCGCCGGCCGATTTGCCGCCGGAGGTGCGCGCCCGCCTCGGCGCGACCTCGACCAACCGGGGCCTGCGCGCCCTGCGCTGGGTCTTCGTCCTGCTCTCGCTCGCCGTCTTCGGCTTCCACGTCTACTGGGCGCAGTACGCCGAGGAGTCGAACGAGCGCTTCCAGCAGCTCACCTACAAAGACCTGCGCAACCGGAGGCTCTCGGAGTCGACCCTGCGCGGGTGGATCCTCGACCGCTCGGGCAGTTTGGAGCGCGCCATCGCCCTCTACCGCCGCGGGCCGAGCGGGCGCATCGTGCGCGAGTACACGCTCGACACCGAGCTGGCGCAGCTCCTCGGCACCGACCGCGGCGACGCCGGGCTGGAGCGCGCGCTCTTCGGCGTCGAAAGCGGCGCGGTGCCCGAGGCCATAGATGTCATCATGGAGCGCGAGGTCAAGCAGCCCGGCAACCTCGACGTGCGCCTCACCATAGATACCGAGTTGCAGAAGGAGGCCGTCGCGCAGTTGAAAGGCCGGCACGGCGCGGTCGTCGTCCTCAACCCGCAGACGGGCGAGGTGCTCGCCATGTACTCGAACCCGTCCTTCAGCCTCAGGCAGGTGCAGCAGGACCCGGAGGCCTGGATCGAGCTTGAGGCCAACGACCGCGACAAGCCGCTCGTCAACCGCGCGCTCGGCGCGTACTACATCCCCGGCTCGACCTTCAAGACCGTGACGATGATCGCCGGCTTCAACTCCGGGATGCAGGACTCCGAGTTCACCTGCTCGGGCGCGGGCTTTTACGCCGAGCCGGGCGCGAAGCCCATCTTCGACGCGGGCGGCGCGGGCGAGGTGCACGGCCGCCTCGGCATCGCCAGGGCTTACGAAGTCTCCTGCAACCAGTACTTCGCGCAGCTCGCCCTCAAGGTCGGCCCCGAGAAGATGGCCGAGGCGGCGCGCCTCGTCGGCATCACGCCCTACCCGAAGCCCGAGCAGGCGGTGCGGGGGCGCAAGCAGCCGCAAATCTGGAACACGAGCACGCCGCAGGTGGCGCGCGCGCTCGCGCCGCGCGAGGCGACCATCGCCGTCTGGCCGGGGATGCGCCGCTTCGACCTCGGGCTGGTCGGCTACGGGCAGGGCTACGCCGGGCAGATGACGCCCTTCCAGATGGCGCTCGCCGCCTCGGCCATCGCCAACCTCGAAGGCAAGCTGATGAAGCCGAAGATCGAGTACGACCTCCCGCCGCAGGTCTGGGCGCAGGCCACCACGCCGCAGCACGCCGCCGAGATGCGCCGCATCATGGGGCTCGTGGCCGGCGGCGCGGAGGGCACGGGCCGCGGCGTCTTCGCGCCCGTCCACGCGCAGGGCATCATCACGGGCGGGAAGACGGGGACGGCCGAGAAGGAGGTGCCGCTCTACGACCCGAAGACCGGCGAGCCGAAGCTGGAGAAGAAGGTCGAGCGCGACCGGCGCGGCAACCCGATCCGCGAGTACATGGTGCCGGTCATGGATCCCGAGTTCCGCATCGACAGTTGGTATCTGTCCATCGCGCCGCTCGACCGCCCGCAGCTCGCCATCGCCGTCATCGTCGAGGGCGGCGGCTACGGCGCGCGCGCGGCCGCGCCCGTCGCGGCGGCACTCGTCCTGAAGGCGCGCGACCTCGGCC
>JALZHT010000122.1 GCA_030860645.1 Acidobacteriota bacterium | reverse complement strand
GGCCACTCCGGCGACGAGGAGTACAACCGCTTCCTCGCCGTCGTCTTCCCCGCCGACCAGATGCAAATCCTCCCCTACAACCGCGTCGTCAAGGATTTGAACGGCCTCTCGCCCGAAGCATTCCTCGACGCGGTCGGCGGGCGCTTCCGCGTCGAAGAGGGCGCGAACCCGCGAGGCCCCGGCCGAAGCGGCCATTACCACATGTACCTCGGCGGGCGCTGGTACGGCCTGACGTTGAAAGACGGCGACGCGGCGAACTCTGCCGACCCGGTCGCCTCGCTCGACGTGAGCGTCTTGCAGGACAACCTGCTCGACCCCGTCCTCGGCATCAAGGACGTGCGCACCGACAAGCGCATAGATTTCGTCGGCGGCATCCGCGGCACCGACGAACTCGCCCGCCTCGTCGACTCGGGCCGCGCGGCGGTCGCCTTCGCGCTCTACCGCACGTCCATCGAAGACCTCTTGCGCGTCTCGGACGCCGGCGGCATCATGCCGCCCAAGTCCACCTGGTTCGAGCCTAAGCTGCGCGACGGGGTGTTGATTCACACGATCTAAAAGATAGTTTCGAGTTTCGAGTTAAAGCCAGCTCCTAACCCGAAACTCGAAACTCGAAACTCGAAACTTGAGTGATGCCCGAGATCGAGACCCGGCGACTGCTCATGCGCGCGTACATGAAAGAGGACGCGGACGCGCACCTGCGCGTCGTCTCCGACCCGGAGTTCGGGCGGTACTTCCCGCCGCCGCCCGTCTTCCAGCCGACGCGCGACAGCGTGCTCGTCGGCATCGGCCGCTTCATCGAGCACTGGAATCAGTTAGGCTTCGGCGTGTGGGCGCTGGAGCTGAAGGAGGGGGGGCGCTTCATCGGCTACTGCGGGCTGCGCCACCTCGTGCCGACCGACGAGGTCGAGCTGCTCTACGGCATTGACCGTGCTCAGTGGGGGACTGGCCTGACGACCGAGGCGGCGCGCGCGTCCCTGCGCTACGGCTTCGAGCAGATGAAGTTCGCGCGCGTCATGGCCGTCACCGACCCGCAGAACACGGGGTCGCGCCGCGTCATGGAGAAGTGCGGGCTGAGGTACGAGAAGGACGCCGTCTACTTCGACATGAACTGCGTCTACTACGCCATCAACCGCGGCGACTTCCGCGCCGACGACGCGCCCTACGCGCTGCGGCCGTAAACTTTTCGCCCCCGGGGAGGCTTGAGAATCATGCGCGTGCTGATCGCCGACAAGTTCGAGCAGTCGGGCCGCGACGGCCTGGAGGCCGCCGGCTGCGATTACTCCTACCAGCCCGACGCCAAAGACGAGGCGCTCGTCGAGGCCGTCGCCCACTACCTGCCCGACGCGCTCGTCGTCCGCTCCACCAGAGTCACCGAGGCGGTGATGGACGCCGGCTCGCTGAAGCTCATCGTGCGCGCCGGCGCGGGCTACAACACCATTGACGTGGCGGCGGCCTCGCGCCGAGGCGTCTACGTCTCGAACTGCCCCGGCAAGAACTCGGTGGCCGTGGCCGAGCTGGCCTTCGCGCTCATCCTCGCGCTCGACCGCCGCGTCGCCGACAACGTCATCCAGTTGCGCGAGGGCCGCTGGAACAAGAAGGAGTTCTCGCAGGCGCGCGGCCTCTACGGGCGGACGCTCGGCCTCGTCGGCACGGGCCAGATCGGGCGCGAGATGGTCGCGCGCGCGCGCGCCTTCGGCATGAACGTCGTCGCCTGGAGCCGGAGCCTGACGGAAGAGGCCGCGGCCGCACTCGGCGTCGGCCGGCGCGCGACCCCGAGGGACGTGGCGCGCGACTCCGACATCGTCAGCGTCCACGTCGCCCTCCAGCCGGAGACGCGCGGCCTGATAGACGCCGACTTCTTCGGGGCGATGCGCGACGGCGCGTACTTCATCAACACCGCGCGCGGCGAGGTCGTTGACCAGGAGGCCCTGCGGCGCGCGATGCGCGAGAAGAACATCCGCGCCGGGTTGGACGTGTTCGCCGCGGAGCCGGCGGGCGCGGCGGGGGAGTTCACCGACGACATCGCGCGCGAGCCGAACCTCTACGGCACGCACCACATCGGGGCCTCGACCGACCAGGCGCAGGAGGCCATCGCCGCCGAGACCGTCCGCATCATCCGCACCTTCAAGGAGACGGGCCGCGTCCCGAACGTCGTCAACCTCGCCCGGCGCTCGCCCGCCACGCACACGCTCGTCGTGCGCCACCGCGACCGCCCCGGCGTCCTCGCCTCCGTCCTCGGCCCCTTGCGCGCGGCAAACATCAACGTGCAGGAGATGGAGAACATCGTCTTCGAAGGCGCGGAGGCGGCGGTCGCCCGCATCAACCTCGACGCCGCCCCGCCCTCCGACACGCTCGCACAGTTGAAGGACGAGAACGAGGACATCATCGAGTTGAGTCTGCTGGAAATCAGATGAAAGCCGTCAAAGGCCGTGAATCGTGAATCGAAAAGGCTGAGCGCCGCCCGACTTGCGATTTACCACTCACGTCGAGAGCCTCTCAACGACGATTCACGATTCACGATTCACGTCTTTTAGGAGAGAGAGATGACCGAGAGAATCTTTAACTTCAGCGCCGGCCCGGCCGTGCTGCCTGTGCCGGTGTTAGAGCAGGCGCGCGAGGAGATGTTGAGCCTGCCCGGCGTCGGGATGTCGGTGATGGAGATCAGCCACCGCTCGAAGACTTTCCAGGCCATCATAGACGGGGCCGAAGCCGGCTTGCGCGAGCTTTTGGGCATCCCCGAAGGCTACCACGTCCTCTTCCTTCAGGGCGGCGCGAGCCTGCAATTCTCGATGATCCCCGTCAACTTTCTGCCCGCGGGCGGAACGGCCGACTACGTCCTGACGGGGAGCTGGGGCAAGAAGGCTCTGAAGGAGGCGAAGAAGCAGGGCGCGACGAGCGTCGCCGCCGACATGGCCGACAGCCACTACAGCCGCGTCCCTGCCGAGGACGAATTGAAGCTGGACGCGAACGCGGCCTACGTCCACATCACGTCGAACGAGACCATCGAGGGCGTCGAGTGGAAGCACGACCCCGACGCGGGCGGCGCGCCGCTCGTCTGCGACGCCTCTTCGAACATCTGCTCGCGCCCCGTGGACGTTTCGAAGTACGCGCTCATCTACGCCGGCGCGCAGAAGAACCTCGGCCCCTCGGGCGTGACGGTCGTCATCCTGCGCGACGACCTGCTCGGAAGAATCCCCGACGGCCTGCACACGATGCTCGACTACCGCACGCACGTCGAGAACAAGTCGCTCTACAACACGCCGAACACGTGGGGCATTTACATCCTGAATCTGGTGTGCGAGTGGGTGAAGGCGCAGGGCGGCCTCGCGGGGATGCACCGTCTGAACGAGGAGAAGGCCGGGAAGATTTACGACGCGATTGACGCCACCGACTTCTACCGCGGCCACGCCGCGCGCGAGGCGCGCTCGCTGATGAACGTCACCTTCCGCCTCCCCTCGGAAGAACTCGAAAAGAAGTTCACCGCGGAGGCGACCGCCGCGGGCCTCGATGGCCTCAAGGGCCACCGCTCGGTCGGCGGCATCCGCGCCTCCATCTACAACGCCTTCCCGCCCGCCGGTGTCGACGCACTCGTCCAGTTCATGAAGGAGTTCGAGCGCACCAACGGTTAGCGCCGAAGGCCCGGCGTCACGTTTCGCCGCGCCGACGGCGACAACGCGCCCGCCGAAGCTTGGTTGATTTCCGTCCTAAGCTTTTCACGACAACAGGGTCAGCTTTCGCACGCCGCGAGGGTCTCGCGAGCCGCTTCGAGGTCCGGGGAACGCAGGGCGGTGAAGATTTCGACGGCGCGCCGGGCGTGCGGGAGGGCTTCCGGCTTCCGGCCTTGCCGGGCGAGGGCCATGGCGAGGCGGAGACAGTTGCTAGCGATTAACTCCTTGCGGCCGACTTTTTCGGCCAAGAGCAGAGCCTCACGGGCCAGGGCTTCCGCGCCGGGCCAGTCCTCGCGGGCCAGCGCCAGAGTGGACAGATTGCCGGTTATGTAGGCGATGCCTTCGCGATAATCGACGGCCAAGGCGATCCGCAGGGCCTCGCGGAAGTCGCGCTCGGCGTCGGCGAGTTCGCCGGAGAGTAGTTCGACTTCGGCGAGGTCATTCAGGCCGTCGGCGACATCATCGCTCTCGATGCTTAACGTGCGCCAAAGCTCCACGGCGTCGCGGTAGGCCGCGATGGCGGCAGGGTAATCCCCGGCTAATTGGTGCCCGACGCCCCGCAAGCGGATGGCAAAGGCCCGGTCGCGGGTGCTGGCTTGGGCCTCGCGAAAATGGTGCTCTGCGCGGTCGGCGCAGGCGAGTACTTCCGCCGACTGTCCGCGCAGATAGTGGACCCAGCCGGCTTGGTAGGCCCGCCAGCCGGCATTCCGGAAGTCTTTGGCCGCCACGGCCTTGACTTCGGCGTCCCGCGAGAGGGCGAGCCATTCATCCCAGCGGCCGGTAAAATTGAGAAAGTATTGGAATGCGGAGCACACGGTTTGGAGCCGGTCATTCGGCCCGGCGAGGAAACGCGGCAGGGCGGCGGCGACCGTGGGCCACGCGGCGTCGAGCACGGGGAAGTTGTCAAATTTCTTGTAGCCGTTCTCCAACACCAGCGCGTAGGCGCGCTTTTCGAGCCGGTCGCCGGTCTCCGCGACGACCTCGGGCTTCCGCCGCCGCAGGAAGTCGGCGACCATCGGCACGAGGGCGAACGCTTTCTCCTCAGTGTCCGGGACGACCAGTGAGCGGTTGGCGAGGCTGCGCAAAGCGGTCTCGGCCGCTTCCTCGTCGCAGCCCGCGACCGCGGCAAGGTGCTCCACTTTCGCCGGCAGGCTGAAGTAGGTGAGCGCGCAGAGGACTTTGGTCTCGGCCTCGGTGAACTCGTTCACCAGATCGCCGAAGACGAACTCCAGCGGGTCGTTGTCCTCCGGGCAGGAGCGGAGGAACTCCAGCGCGTCGGTGAAGGTGCGGCAGCTCCCGCGGCCGAGTTGCCCGGCCACCCAGCGCAGGAGCAGCGGCTTGCCGGCGGTCTGCTCGTAAAGGGCGATGCGCTGGTCTTCCGGGGCCTTCGTGATTTCGGGGCGGCCCAACTCGCGTGAGAGTTCGTTGAGCATTTCGAGGAAGCCGGGCAGGATGAAGACGCCCAGCTCGCGCACGCCGTCGTCGTCCAGCTCGCGATCCTTCACGGAGACGAAGACGATGCGCCGGAACTGTTCGGGCGGGCAATCGTAGGCGGCGCGGACGGCGAGGGAGGTCTTGCCCATGCCGCCCGGCCCGTCAATGAGCGCGCCCCAGGTGCGGTTGTCTGCGTCGAGGGCTTCGCGGATTTGCGCGAGTTCCGCCTCGCGGCCGAAGAAGGGCTGGAGGCGTGGAAGGTTGTTGGGGATGGAGGTGTGCTGGGCCGCGCCGTCGTGTGACGATGGCTGTGTGTAGTAGTCTTTGGGCTTGCCTTCGTTGGCCGCGAGTCGTTCGAGGATGACGGACGCGGCTTGCTCCGGCGTCAGTTCGTCGAGGTCTGTGTACCCGGCCAGGCCGCGGAGACCCTTGCCTTCGACGCGTTCGAAGCGGGTCAGCATCACCTCGCTCACGTTGCGCTTCTTGAGCAGGCCAAAGATCGCGTTCCATTCCAGGCCGCACCACTCCTTGTTCTCATAGTCGGGGCAGAAGACCGCGACGACGAGGTCGGCGTCTCCTTCGTAGAGGTCTGGCAGATAGAAGGCGAGGTCACTGCGCGAGAACTCACCTTGATGGAACTTGTCGTAGAGGATGCGTTCCTTGCCGAACCGCTGCGCGAGGATGGCGGCGACTTGTTCGACGAAGTCACGCTTTTCCCCCGCAAAGGAGAAGGCGATGCGGAAGCGTTTGGGCCTCATAGTTCAACTCTGTGAGCGCACGTAAGGGTTCTGACATGGCCGCTGATCCTGATTATCCACGGCGAGGGCGGAATGACCAATATTTTTTGGCAGGGTGAATGAAAGGGACGGAAGAACTGTCGAGCCGATCTCAGAACGAAGGTTCCGCCTCCGGCGAGCGTGCTTGGCATCGGAAGGGGCGCGGTTTAAAGTAAGGGCGCGCCGGCTAGAGTCTCCCGTTCCGCGACGCGAAACCTTTTCCCTTTTAAGATTAATGAGCACGAAAATCCTGTCCCCCCTCTTGCTCTTCGTCGTCCTCTCGGCCGCAGCCTTCACAGCCGCGCAAAACTCTGCGAACAGTCCTTCGGCCGTCGCGCTGCCCGCCGAGAAGCGGCTGCGCAACGTGCGACAGTTGACCTTCGGCGGCGAGAACGCCGAGGCTTACTTCTCCGGCGACGGCCGGCGGCTCATCTTCCAGTCGAAGCGCGACGGGCGCAGGTGCGACCAGATTTACACGATGCGCGCCGACGGCACGGAACTCCGCATGGTCTCGACCGGCGCGGGCGCGACCACCTGCTCGTACCTCTTCCCCTCGGGCAAGCGCCTCCTCTACGCCTCGACGCACCTCGCCTCGGCCGAGTGCCCGCCCGCGCCCGACCGCTCGCGCGGCTACGTCTGGGCCGTCCACCCCGGCTTCGACATCTTCGCGGCCGACGCCGACGGCAAGAATTTGAAGCGCCTGACCTCCTCGCCCGGCTACGACGCCGAGGCGACGATGAGCACCGACGGCCGGAAGATCGTCTTCACCTCGGTGCGCGACGGCGACCTCGACATCTACACGATGGACGCCGACGGCAAGAACGTGAAGAGGCTGACGAACGAGCTCGGCTACGACGGCGGCCCCTTCTTTTCGCGCGACGGCAAGCGCATCGTCTACCGCGCGCACCACCCCGAGACGCCCGAACAAGTCGCGCGCTACAAACAACTTCTCGCGGAGAACGTCATCGAGCCGGGCCGCTTCGAAATCTGGGTGATGGACTCGGACGGGCGCAACAAGCGGCGGGTGACGAACCTCGGCGTCGCCAGCTTCGCGCCCTACTTCCTGCCCGACGGCCGCCGCGTCATCTTCTCCTCGAACTACCCGAACGCGCGGGGGCGCAACTTCGACCTTTACGTCGTTGACGTGGACGGCCGCAACCTTGAGCGCGTCACCTTCAACGAGACCTTCGACGGCTTCCCGATGTTCTCTCCCGACGGCCGCCGGCTCGTCTTCGCCTCGAACCGCAACGCCGCCCGGCCCGGCGACACGAACGTCTTCATCGCCGACTGGGTGGAATGATTTTCGATTTTTGATTTTAGATTTGCGATTGGTAGTCGTCAGTTTTCAGTTCTTAGCTTTTACTGATGCCTGACGGCTGACGACTAAATCAAAAATCGCAAATCTAAAATCAAAAATGCTCTTTAGGTTTGAAAGCCATGCTGTACAAAAAAACCTTCCCCCGCCTCGTCCTCGCCGCCCTGCTCGTCGCGCCGTCGGTGGTCGCCCGGCAGGCGGCCCCGGAGAGGGCGGGTGTTGATGTCGAGCGCCTGCGCGCGCACGTCGCCCACCTGGCCTCCGACAGGCTCGAAGGCCGCAGGACCGGCACGCGCGGCGCGGAGGAGGCCGCCGCTTACGTCGCGGCCGAGTTCAAGCGGCTCGGCCTTGAGCCGGGCGGCGACCCCGAGGGCGCTGGCTCGCGCGAGCGTACCTTCCTCCAGACCTTCCCCTACGTCGCCGCCGTCGAGTTGGGCAAGAACAACGGGATGGTGCTGACGGGGCGCGGCGACGACGCGGAGCCTGCCCCGCGCGTCCTGCGCGTCGGCGAGGACTGGATGCCGCTCGGCTTCAGCGCGAACGCGAAGGTCGAAAGCGCGCCCGTCGTCTTCGTCGGGTATGGCGTCACGGCGACGGAGTTGGGCCACGACGATTACGAGGACTCGGTCGCGAAGGATGGGGTCGCGCTCGCGCTCTCCGGCACGCCCGACGGCGACAACCCGCACGGCCGATTCGCGCGCGCGGGCGAGTTGCGCTTCAAGGCGGCGGCCGCGCGCGCGGCGGGCGCACGGGCGCTCGTTGTCATCGCGCGCGAGGAGAATTTTAAGGACGACAAACTCTCGCGCCTCGGCTACGACAACGCGGGCGACGCCGGGCTGCCCGTGGTTGTCGTCTCACGCC
>JALZHT010000758.1 GCA_030860645.1 Acidobacteriota bacterium | reverse complement strand
CTGCAACTCCACGGTCGTCAGGTCGGCGAACCAGCTCTGCGCGCTGACAAAGCCGCGCACCCGCCTGCTCATGGCGCGGGGATTCAGGTCGTGCACGATCCAGAGCCAGGGCGGGTTGTCCACCAGCCGCTCATGCGCCTGGCGCAGCAGCGCGGCGATTCCGGCGACGTGGGGCGCGGCCATCGAGGTGCCGCTCCAGACGCCGTAGCGGACGCCGGGGGCGCTCGGGTCTGCCGGGACGCTGCTGAGGACGCCCACGCCGGGGGCCATCACCTGCACCCACCCGCCGCGCGACGAGAAGGCCGTCAGCTTGTCGGCCTGGTCGCTCGCGGCGACGGCGATGACGCCGGGGAACGAATCCGCGTAGAAGGCCGGGTAGAGTTCTTTGTCGAAGCGGCGCGTGCCGTCGCTGCGCGGCACGCCGTTGCCCGCGGCGGCGACGACGACGGTGCGGCCCGCGATGCGGGTCAGCACGTCCTCGACGGCGTGCGAGTGGTAGGTCGAGGCGAGGCTCATGTTGACGACGTCGGCCCCGTCGCGCGACGAGGGGTCGCCGTCCGGGTCGGCGGCGTATTCGAGCGCCTTCGCCAGCACCCACATGTTGCCCACGCCTTTGTCGTTGAGCACGCGGACGGGCATGATGCGCGCCTCGGGCGCGGTCATGGCGACGACGCCCGCGACGTGCGTGCCGTGGCCGTAGGGGCCGGTCGCGCGGCTGCCCAACTCGCTCGGGTCGTCGTCCGCCTTCGCCGGGTCGAAATCGTTGGCGTCGCCGACGAAGTCGCGCCCCGGCAGGAGCCGGCCGGAGAGCGCGGGGTGGCGGCGGTCAACGCCCGTGTCGAGCACGGCGACGATCTGGCCCGCGCCGCGCGTGTGCGGGTGCGCCTGCCGGACGTGAATCTGGTCGTCGGCCCACTGCCGCGCGTCCGTCTTGTAGTCGGCGACGCCTTCGGCCACGCCCCACGAAAGCCCCACGCCCCAGGAGAGGCCGACGCCCTCGGGCGTCTCGGAGGTGTAGTTGGCCTCGGCCCACTGGACGCGCGGGTCGAGGGCCAGCGCGGCGGCCTTCCCGTCGGCGGGCTGCGCGCAGTCGGACAGGCGCAGGCGGAAGACGGGTATCTGGCGGAGGCGGTCGACGGGGCGCGCGACGAGGCCGTGCTGCGCGGCGACCGCCGCGAGGTCGGACTCCTGCCTGAGCCTGATGAGCACCTCACACGAAAGGATGTCTTCGTCCTCCCCGCCGTCGCCGTCTGACGCGCGGGCGGTGAAGAGCGAGGGGAGGCCGGCGCCCGACACGGCGAGGGTGAGCGCGAGAAGGCAGAGAGGGAGGAGCAAATGACGGCGCATAAAAACTGATAACTCCTTACACCCGCGGGAAATGGATCAGGCCGAAGATTCTCAGACGGCGCAGCAAATTGGGTGCCCGCGGCGGTCGGGCAGGCAAATCACGCCCCGGACGAGCTTTGATGCACCAGTCCCGCAGAACAGTGCCCCCGGGGAGGGGAAAAATACCAACTCGGGAGGGTTATTTTCGCTGGCCGTAAAAACAGTCTGGAGTCTGGAGCCAAAAGCAATTTGTCTTGACTCCAGACTGTTTTTACCAACGCCCCAGGAGGACGAACGGCGACCAGAAGAAGGGGTGCGGGCGCTCGCGGAGTTGGCGCAGTTGGGCGGCGCGCAGGGCGGCGGCGGGGCGGTTGCCCCGGCGGAGCGAGGTGTAGAAGTCGGCCATCAGGTCGGCGGTCGCCTCGTCGTCCACCGTCCAGAGGGAGAGGAGGAGGGAGGGCGCGCCGGCGGAGAAGAAGCCGCGGACGAGGCCGAGCAGTTCGTCGCCGGGGGCGACGGCGCTGACGCCCGTCTCGCAGGCCGAGAGCGTGACGAGGCGGCCGCGGAAGTCGAGCGTGTAGGCGTCGCGCGCGGTGAGCCAGCCGTCGCCGAGCTTCAGGGAGGAGAAGAGCGGGCTGTCGGGGCGGAACTGGCCGTGGCAGGCGAGGTGGAGCACGTCCGCCCCGGGCGCGAGCGCGCGCAGGGCGTCGAGCGTCGCCTCGGAGTCTAACAGCTCCGTCGCCTCCGGGAAGAGCGGCCCGAGGGTTCTGATCTCGTCGCGCACGCGCGGCGTCTGCTCGTCGGCGACTCCCATCAGGAGCGCGCGCTCGCCGCCCCCCTCCGGCTTCGACAGGCAGTAGCGCAGCACCCCCGCGCTCGGCGCGTAGGAGACCTCGCGCCGCTCGACGACGTAGGCCGCGCCGTCGTCGAGCGCGTGGAACGGGACGTAGTGGAGCGCGCGGTGCGGCACGACGACGAGGCGGCGGTCGCCGATCAGACGCTCGACCGGGCGCAGCAGCAGCCCGTGGAGGAGCCGGAGGTAGTGGCGCGCGCGCGCCGTGAGCGGGCCTAGGTGCGCGCGCATCCGCGCCGACCCGTAGCGCAGCGAGCCGATCTGAAAACGGAACTGCCCGAGCGCCTCGCTCACCTCCGCCTCGCGCGCCAGCCCGCGCACGACCTCGACCCCGGCGTCGGTGACGACGAAGGCGAGCAGCTCGGGGCCGAGCGTCGTGTACTCGACGAGCGCGGTGTCGGGGC
>JALZHT010000121.1 GCA_030860645.1 Acidobacteriota bacterium | reverse complement strand
CGCGCGCGCCTCCGATACCAGCGCCTCCGTCAACAACTCGCCCCAGCGCCGGTAGAACGGCGGCGCGATCTCCGCGAGCTTGTCGAGGTACGCGGGCAGCCAACTCAGCAAGTGCTCCCACAGGAACGCCCGCCGCGCGCCGCGCCAGCTCGCCCCCGCGCCGCGGTCGCCCTCTTCCATCGCGGCGAGTCGCGCGTAGGCGGCGAGCATCACCGAGAGGTGGTCGGCCTCGGCCGGCGGCTCCTGCCCCAGCGCGCGCCAGAAGCCCCCGACGCGGTCGCGGGCCTCGCCGCCCACCATCCCCTCCGCGCCGAGGTAGACGGACGCGTAAGGGTAGAGCTGGAAGACGAACAGCTCCGTGTGCTCGGCCGCGGCCGGCAACCCCCCAAGCCCGAGCGCCGCGGCGACGCGCGCCGCCCCCGCATGGTCGGGAGGCTCGGCCAGAACACCCAGCGCGCGGAAAATTTCCATCACAAAAAAATTAACAGGGGTGGACAGGGTGGACAGGATAAAAAGGCAAGATGAGTGCGGAAGGATGAATGATGAATAAGAAGCAAGTCGTCATCATCCATCATTCCGCATCCATCACTTCTTCACCCTGCCTGTCCTGTCCGCCCCTGTTTATGTTTTCTCCGAATACACTCCGCCTAATCCCCGGCAACGGGTTCGGGTTCGGCGGGCAGTTTGTAAAAATCGCGGGCCGGCTTGAGGGGGCGGAGCAGCCAGTAGGGGCGGCGCGTGCGGTCGGGCGAGTGCAGGTCGGCGGGGCGCGTGAACTGGAGCCAGGCGCGGTAGACCCGGCGCGACTGCGCGGTGTCGACGAAGATGTCGCCGTAGGAGTCGCCCGGCTCGGCCTTGCGGACGCGGACGGCCTGGTGCCAGCAGTGCATGCCGGAGACGGGGTCGGGGTGGACGGGGAAAGTTAAGTTCTGGTGCACGCCCACGTCCGACCACCAGACGCGCGAGGTGTCCGGGTCGGAAGATTCATAAGGGCCGACGCCGCGCTCGCGCCTCATCCCCCACGCGCTCCCCTCGCGGTCGAGCGCGACGGTCGCCATCATCTGCCGCTCGCCTTCCTCCTTCAGCTTCCAGCGGCCCATGTGGTGGCTGCACGCGACGATGCCGGGGCGGATGCCTTCCGTCACCCACGCGCGCACGACGAAATGGCCGATCTCGGTCTCGACGCGGACGAGTTCGCCGGTCTTCACCTTAAGTTCGTCGGCGTGCGAGGGGTGTATCCAGAGCGGGTTGGTGTGGGCGATTTCGTTCAGCCACTTCGCGTTCGCGCTGCGCGTGTGAATCTGCACGGGGAGGCGGAAGGTGGAGATGAGCACCGTCTGGTCGGGGTTCAGCCGGTCGGGGTGGACGTGGCTGCGGACGTAGGCGGGTAGCGCGTACTCGTGCCAGCCCCAGTCGGCGAGCGTGCGCGAGTAGAATTCGAGACGGCCGCTCGGCGTCGGGAAGCCGCGCCGGACGCGCTCGTCCACCATCACGCCGACGAAGCGGCGGCCCTCGGCGTCGGCGTCCGGCGTCGGGACGGGGACGATGTTGGGCGAGGCGGGTTTGGGCGCGCGCGTGTAGACGCGCCCGAAGCGGTCGACGCGCGCGTCCTCCAACTCCTCTTCGGGAACCTCCTCCTCGTAGACCGCGCCGACTCGCTTCTTCACCTCGAACGCGCCGTAGCGCCGCATGAATTCGAGCGGCGTCAGATTCTCTTCCGCCGCGCGCTCGGGCAGGCCCGGCACCGAGTTCTCGAAGATGTAGCCGTAGTATTCGTCCACGCTCAGGCGCGCGCCCGGATTTTTTTGCGACTCGGCGAACTTGCGGATTCCCAACCGGCCGTCGGGGTCTATGCGCCAGGTGAGTTCGAGCCAGAACTCGTTCTCCTCCCAGACCTCGCCGGGGTTCACGTCGCGCGTGTCCGCGACCTGTTCGCCGTCCCGGGCGCGGGCCGCGCGCAGGACGGGCTGGCGGAAGCCGACCCACTGCGCGTCGTGCGTCTCGTAGGAGTGTAGGTCGTGGCGCTCGCTGCCCAGCCCCATCGGCAGGACGTAGTCGGCGAAGTAGGCCGTCTCGCTCCACACGGGCGTGAGCGCGGCGTGACAGCCGACCAGCGACTCGTCCGTCAGGGCTTCGACCCAAGAGAACCCGTCGGGGTTCGTCCAGACCGGGTTGTAGACGCGCGTGAAGTAGGTGTCGAGGCGGGCGCGGCCGTCCTTCAAAAAGTGCGGCAGCAGGAACGAAAGCTCGTTCATCGCGAGCGGGTACTCGCGCGGCCACGTCAACTCGTTCCAGCGCGGCGGGTGCGGCGGCGTGTAGATCGGCTTGGGGACGAACTTGTTCCAGGCGTTCGGGAAGACGCCGCCCTCGGTGGCGACCGCGCCCGTGAGCGCGTTCAGGAGGAAGAGCGTGCGCGCCACCTGCCAGCCGCCGCTGTTGCCCGACGAGGCCGAGCGCCAGTTATGACTCGAAAGGCGCGTGCCGGCGGTCGCCACCAGCCGCGCGACCTCTGCAATCGTGCCGGCCGCGACGCCGGATTCTTTCGCCGCGAACTCGAAAGTGAACTCCGCGTACAGCCCCTTCAGCACCGCCTCGAAGCCCTCGAAGCTCGTCTCCAGCTCCGGGTGCTCGACGGCCATGTACTCCTCCCAGTTCCACCAGCGGCGCACGAACTCGCGGTTGTAGAGGCCGCCCTGAATCAAATGGTTCGCGACGGCGAGCAGGATGGCGGCCTCGGAGCCGGGGTAAGGCGAGAGCCAGAGGTCTGCGTGCGTCGCCGTGTGGGAGAGGCGCGTGTCGAAGACGACGAGCTTCGCGCCGTTGGCCTTGCCGTCTATGACGCGCTGGGCGTGCGGGTTGAAGTAGTGGCCGGATTCGAGGTGCGCGCTGATAAGGAGGATGACTCTGGCGTTGGCGTGGTCGGGGCTGGGGCGGTCGAGGCCCATCCAGAACTGGTAGCCGGCGCGCGACGAAGACGAGCAGATGTTCGTGTGCGAGTTGTGCCCGTCCACGCCCCACGCCGCGAGGATGCGCTCGGTGAAACCGTCCTCGCCGGGGCGGCCGACGTGGTACATCACCTCGTTGTGACGCTCCTCCTGAATTGCTTTACGGATGCGCGCCGCCAAATCGTCCAGGACTTCGTCCCAACTGACCTGCACCCACTTGCCCTCGCCGCGCCTCCCCGCGCGCTTCAGGGGGAAGAGGATGCGGTCGGGGTCTGTGATCTGGTTAAGCGTGGCCGGGCCTTTGGCGCAGTTGCGGCCGCGGGAGCCGGGGTGTTCGGGGTTGCCCTCGAACTTCTGCACGCGCCCGCTCTCCCTGTCCACGTAGGCCAAAAGGCCGCACGCCGACTCGCAGTTGAAACACGTCGTCGGCACGAGCTGGTAGCGCCGCTCCTTTCTTTCGGGCCACGCGCGCGAGTCCAACTCGACCCAGTCGCCCCAGCGCTCCTTCGGCGGGAACGCCGCGAGATGGACGCGGCTCGCGCCCGGATAAAAAGTCTCGCCGCGCGCCTCCGTCTCCCTGCGCGCCGCGCTCACGCGCTCGTTCAGTTCTTTAAGATTCATACTTGTTTCGACACTGACCCGCCCGCCTACTTGTTAACTTCGAGCGAGCTTAACATCTCGTCGAGGAGCCGCAGGCTCGGCGTGAAGCCGTCGGGTGGCAGGCCCTCCAGGCGGGCCTTGACCCTCGTGACGTACGCCTGATAGGCCCTGGCGTTCTCTTCCTCTCTTTCGCCGTAAAATATGTCAGGGAGCGTGTAGCCGTCGTGCGTCGAAACGTCGCGGGTGGCCGGGAGAAACGGCACCGCCACGGGGAACGAGGCGTAGACGTAATGCCGCCCGTCGTCGGTCAGCCCGCGGAACTCGTAAGTCATCTGCTCGTTGTTAATGAGACTCGGCTCCTGCTGCACTTGAGTCAAGTAGGCGACGCCCGTCCCGCGCGCAAACTTCAGATACTTGACGTGCGTGTGGAAAGCTTCCGTGGCGTCGGGGAAGTGCAACGTCGGCACGTCTTTGGTGAGGGTGCGCGGCTGTCCCCGTAGCAAGGCCCGCAACTTTTCGAGCACGGCGTCTAGTTCGCCCGTCAGCCGCTTCGAGACTGAGACGGCACGCCTGTACTCGTCCACGGGGCCGACGCGCACCGAGGGGTAATTAGAGTCGGGGCCGGGCTTTTCCGCCGGAGTCTTATGGAATGTGAAGGCGGTATGCCGGGGCCAGACCCCTTCGGGCTTATCCGTCTCTGCTTGCAGCGGGGTCGCCGGCACGGCCGCCGGCTTCACGTCGGCGGCGAGCGCGGTGTCGAAGCTCAGGCTGACGCCGTCGTGGGTCACGGTCTTTTTGGCCGCGCCCTGAACGGCTGCCGCCGGGGTGGGCTGCCCCGGCGCGGGGGGAGTTTGTGTCTCGTGCGGCGGGCGACTTGAGAATAAAGCCGACCCGCACGCGAGCGCCGAGGCGAGGGTCAGGAGTGCGGAGGCGAATCGCATCATGTCACCTCGGCTCCTTCTCGCCGGCGGCGAGCAGTTGGATTGATTTCTCGATGCGGCGCTGGCGCGTCTCGGGGCGCTTGGCGTCTTCGACGTGCTCGGCGAACTCGCGCTGGTGCGTGTAGCTCAACTCCTGCCAGGTGGCGAGCGCGTCCTTGTTACCTTTGACCGCGCGGGCGAAGTCCTCGGGCGGGGTGACGACGCGCGGCTCGGTGTCGCGCTCCATCGTGACCGTGACGGTCTCGCCCCCGCGCACGCCCGAAGCCGCGCGCAGTTTGCGGTTGACGACCATGATGTGGCGGCCGCCCATCGGGACGATGGAGCCGCGGAAGGGCGTGCCGTTAATCGTCCCGCGCACGGGCACGCGCGCCCGCGTGCCGAAGACCTTCGGCACGTCGAACGGGACGCCGAAGCCCGTCACCTCGCCGCCCCCTTGCGTTTCGAGCAGCACGCGGAAGCGCTGCGGCCTCTCCGTCCCCTTCGCCGGCAGTTTCGCCGGCGACTTCGCGGGCGTCTTCGTCCTGGTCGCGGCCATCATCCCTCCTTCCTCTGCGCTGTAGTTCTGCGGCCTCCCCGGAACGTTCAAGCGAGCGGCACCGACTGGCCGGCCTGCACGTAGGCGTGCTCGTGGAGCAGCAGGCCGGCGAGTGCGAGGGGCGCGGCGAAAAGACCCAGGCCCGGCGCGAAGACGGCGGCGGCCGTGAGCAGGACGCCGAGCCAGAAGAACTGTCGGTAGCGGCCCCGGGTCATCTCGCGGACGGCGAGGCGCGCGTGCGCGGTCGGGTGCGTCAGCGTCGCCTCGCCCCAGACCATGAGCAGGTGGACGAGGCAGGCCGCGCCGAGCGTCCAGAGCAGCGCCCCGACCGCGCGCGGCTCGACCCACGCGGCGAAGGGCAGGAGCGCGCCCGCGCCGGCGAGTATCGCCTGCGCGAAGAGGTGCGGCGGCAGGAGCGGGTTCTGCCAGAGGTCGCGCGCCTTCGCCTGCGCGAAGAGGTAAGCCGTGTAGACGGCCGTCAGCGCCGCGAGCGGCAGCCCTAAAGTAATCAGCCAGAGTTGCGGGCGCGCGCCCCCCGCGAGGCTCGCGGCGAAGTGGAGCGCGAGGACGAGCGAGTAGCCGGCGATGACGAACGCGCCCTTGACGAGCCAACTGCGCCACTGAGGCCGCGTGAAGATCATGTAAAAGCGCGCCGGGTGCTCCAAATCCCAGAGGAGCAGCCCGCCCGTCACCGCGAGGAAGAAGCCCGACAGCACGGGCGCGACCCACAGCCACAAAGGCGAGGCGGGGAAGTCAATCAAGTTCGGCACGTCGGAAGGGCCGCGGGGGCGAAGATAACCGAGGAGCACGAGCAGGGCCGCGACGAGGTACGCGCCGGCGGCGATGCCCTTCGTCCACGTGTAGAGGCTGACGCGCCAGTCCCACGGCAGCGAGTGCGGCACGTCGTAGGAGAGCAGGGCGGCGGCCGAGGTGTTGTTGTAGGAGGGGTTGCCGGACGTGACGGTCTCGGCGTCCCGCTTCTGCTCGCTCCACATGAAGAGGCCGCCTTCGGGGCGGCGCGCGGCGAGCGGGTCGAGCGTCGCCTGGTGCGCGCCGCGGTAGAAGACTTTCGGCAGCGTCTCCTTCTCGGGCCGGCGGACGTTCACGGGCTGGCGGTTGACGATCTCGGCGACGCGGCTCGCGGGGTCGTTCAGGTCGCCGACCAAAAGCGCCTCGACGGGGCAGACGACGACGCAGGCCGGCTCCAGCCCGACATCAATGCGGTGGGCGCAGAAGTTGCACTTCTCGGCCGAGTGGTCTTCGGGGTTGATGAAGATGGCGTCGTAGGGGCAGGCGGCCATGCACGCCTTGCAGCCGATGCAGATGGATTTGTCGAAGTCGACGATGCCGTCCGGGCGCTGGAACATGGCCGAGGTCGGGCACGCGGCGACGCACGGCGCGTGCGCGCACTGGTTGCAGCGCGTCACCTGGTGCGCGCGGCGCGCCTGCGGCCACGCCCCCACGTCCACGTGCTTGACGTAGGTGCGCGTCACGCCGACGGGCACGACGTTCTCACTCTTGCACGCGGTCGTGCAGGCGTGGCAGCCGATGCAGCGCGTCTGATCAATGACCTTCGCCCAGGCGGGGGGCGCGCCCGCGCCCGCGGAATGCTCTGACATCAAAACTCCTTCGGCGGAAAGTGATTCTCTGTCGCGGCTTGATGAAGTATGCTCTGTCGTCCCGGCGAGAACGCTTCTACACTTTCGGGCGGGGCAAGTCAATTGCGGGATTTTAGATTTTTGATTGGCGAGTTGGTCGTCAGTTTTCAGTTTTGCCTTTCCTGACGACCAGCGACTAAATCGCCAATCAAAAATCTAAAATCCAAAATTCCTTGACGGAGGTCGGAATGAGATTACTGCTCGTCGTCGTCTTCATCGCGCTCGGCTCGCCCGCGGCGGCCGCGCAAGCTCAAAAGGACTCCGTCCCCGTGCGCGAGCTGGAGCGCATCAACTGGATGGAGTTCAAGGAGGTCGTGCCGTCGAGGGTGCAGACGGTGCTCTTGCCGACGGGGACGCTGGAGCCGCACGGCGTCATCAACAACGGGGCCGACAACACCGCGCCGGCGGCCATCGCCCGCCGCATCGCCCCGCGCGTCAACGCCATGATCGCGCCCACGCTCCCCTACGGCATCACGGGCAGCCTCGAAGCCTACCCCGGCGCGTTCCAGATTTCCGAGAGCGCCTACCGCCCCTTCGTCAAGCAAATCCTCGAAGGGCTGGCGAAGAACGGCTTCCGCAACATCATCGTCCTCAACGGCCACGGCGGCCCGCAGACGGCCGTCCTCAACTCGGTCGCCGCCGAGGTCGCGGCCGAGCGGCGCGTGCGCACGCTCGTCGTCAACTGGTGGTCGTTCGCCTCCGACGTGACGAAGCAGGTCTTCGGCGAGGACGGCGGCCACGCCGGCCTCAACGAGACGGCCTTCATCCAGGCCATTGACCCGACCCTCGTCCACCCCGAGCGCTACAAACCCGACCTCGCCACCGCCTACCCCGCGCCCGGCACCTGGTCGGCCGCGCCCTTCCCCTCCTCCATCGGCCTCTACCAGCCGGGGCAGGGCTACCCCAGGTTCGACCAGCGCAAGGCCGACGAATACTTCGACAAAGTCACCGACAAGGTCGCCGCCCTCGTCGGCGACACCATCCGCAAGTGGGACATGGCGGGGTTATAAAGGCCGTGAATCGTGAATCGTCAATCGTGATTGTTTGTCGCTCAACTTGAGCGGTAAATCGTAAGCTTGATAAGGGTCGAGCGATTCACGATTCACGATTCACGGTATTTTGTCTTGACGACGACAGCCCCCGCAAAAACCATTCAGAAAGAGTTGGGCGCGCGGCTTGAGCCGGTGGCGCGGAGCGCGTTCCGCACGCTCGGGCTGACGGCCTCGGCGTCGCAGGCCGAGGTCTTCGAGGCGGCCGAGGCGCTGCGGCTCGCGCTCAAGCTCGGCGTCGAGAAAAAGTTCGACGGCGACCTCGCGTGGCTCGGTTCGGTGGCCCGCGCCGAGGCGGACGTGCGCGACGCCACGGGCCGCCTGTCCGATCC
>JALZHT010000757.1 GCA_030860645.1 Acidobacteriota bacterium | reverse complement strand
GCCCACGCCCGCCGCGAACCCCGGCCGGCGACCTGCGGGACGTAATCCGTAATCGGCGAAGGCATGAAAGGATTTGCGATTTTTGATTTTTGATTTGCGATTGCGCCTTCGGCGTCTATCCCTCAGCCTGCCGCCGGCGCAAATCGCAAATCAAAAATCGCAAATCTAAAATCTGATGACGGTGTCGGGGCCGCCCTCGACGTGGACGGTGTCAACGAAGCGGATGTGGCGCGACTCGGTCGTCATGACGAGCGAGTGGGTGCGCTTGCCCGCGCCGAAGAAGCGGACGCCGCGGAGCAGCGCCCCGTCGGTGACGCCCGTGGCGACGAAGATGATCTTGCGGCCGGGCGCGAGGTCGTTGGTGTCGTAGACCTTGTTCGGGTCGCTGATGCCCATCTCGCGCAGCCGCTCCAGAACCTTCTCGGCGGGCGGCACTTTGCTCTTGTCCACGCCCAGCCGTTCGGGGTCGAAGACGAGCCGCGCCTGTATCTCGCCGTTCAGACACTTCATCGCGGCGGCCGTGATCACCCCCTCGGGCGCGCCGCCGATGCCCATTAGCGCGTGGATGTTGGTGCCGGCGACCGCGGCCGAGATGCCGGCCGAGAGGTCGCCGTCCGAGATGAGCCGGATGCGCGCGCCGGCCGCGCGCACGTCCTGAATCAGCTTCTTGTGGCGCGGGCGGTCGAGGACGATGACGGTCAGGTCTTCGATGTCGCGCGACAGGCGGCGGGCGATGGCCTTGAGGTTGTCCTTGACGGGCGCATCAATGTCGATGGCCCCGCGCGAGGAGGGGCCGACGACGACCTTGTCCATGTAGATGTCGGGGGCGTTCAGCAGCCCGCCGCGCTCGGAGGCGGCGAGCACGGAGATGGCGTTGTTGGCCCCGAGCGCGCAGAGGTTGGTGCCTTCGAGCGGGTCGACGGCGATGTCGATCTCGGGGTGATCCTCCGCCTCGTCCGCATTGTGGTAGCCGGCCCCGACCTCCTCGCCGATGTAGAGCATCGGGGCCTCGTCGCGCTCGCCCTCGCCGATGACGATGCGGCCGCGCATCGGGACGGTGTCCATCACGGCCCGCATGGCCTCGACGGCGACGTGGTCGGAGTACTTGCGGTCGCCCTGCCCCATCGTGCGCGCCGACGCGATGGCCGCCTCCTCGCAGACGCTGAGGAAGTCGAGGGAAAGGCTGACGCTGTTCATCTCCTGAGCCATGTCTCACACACTCCCGCGCGGATATAAAGGTTGAAGGCCGGGCAGCTTCCGCCCTGAAATGAACGCCGGACAAGGAAATCAGCCGGAATACTAGCAGAGCGCGCGCCGAATTGATAGAGGCGGGACATTTTTGATTTTGGATTTTTGATTGGCGATTGAAAGCGCCCGGCGTTCGGCCTTTTCGCCTTCGCCTGACGGCCGACTGTTTTAAATCGCCAATCAAAAATCCAAAATCAAAAATTAAGTGGCGGGTGATTCGTTCCGGGCCGCCGTCCCGCGTTAGGGGTTGGCGGCGGCCTGCGCGCCGGGCCGCGCGCTGCGCCCTCGTCGGCAGTTTTCAAGGAGACTTTGATGAAACGCCTGATCCGACTCGCACTCCTCGCGCTGCTCGTCGCCGCGCCCGCGTCCGGAGGCTTCGCCCAGACGCCGCCCGGGGAGCTGGGCCTGACCTCGAACTTCGTAGACCTCAGCACCGGCGTCCGCATGCACTACGTCGGGCGCGGGCGCAACCACGACCGCGGCGAGGTCATCATCTTCCTGCACGGCTACACCGACTCGTGGCGCTCCTTCGAGCGCAACCTGCCGCTCATGCCCGACAAGTACCGCGTCTACGCGCTCGACCAGCGCGGACACGGCGACTCGTCGAAGCCGGCCTGCTGCTACCGCGCGGCCGACTTCGCGGCGGACGTGAAAGCCTTCATGGACGCGCTCAAGATTCGCAAGGCGACCATCGTCGGCCACTCGATGGGCGGCCTCAACGCGCACAAGTTCGCCGCCGAGTACCCCGACCGCGTCAAGCGGCTCGTGCTCGTCGGGAGCGCCACGACGCTCGTCGGCAACCCGAACGTCGTCCCCCTCTACACCGACGCCGTCCGGCACATGACCGACCCGCTCCTCCCCCGCTGGGAGCCTTTCGTGCGCGACTTTCAGTCCAGCACCTTCGCGGGCGAGAACGGCGCGCCGGGGTGGTTCATAGACACCGCGGTCTCGGAGAGCCTGAAAGTCCCCGCGACGGTCTGGAAGCAGGCGCTCGAAGAGATGTTGCTCGAAGACCACACGGCGCGGCTCCGGCGGATCACCGCGCCGACGTTGATCCTCTTCGGCGACCGCGACGGCATCTTCTTCTACGAGGACAACCGTCTGCTCGACGCGCTCATCCCGGACTCGACCTTGAAGCTCTACTACCGCGACGAGACCGGCGGCCACCCCGGCCACACCGGCCACGGCCTCCACGTCGAGTGGCCGCGGGAGTTCGTCAACGACCTCGTCAGGTTCGCGAAATAAAACAGTGTCGGGTTGCGAGTTCCGAGTTAAAGAGGAACTCCCGAGTTAGCCGCAGAGGCCCGGAGGCGCGGTTACTGTAGTCACCGCGCC
>JALZHT010000756.1 GCA_030860645.1 Acidobacteriota bacterium | reverse complement strand
GAACATGTTCTTCTCCGCGGCCCCCGATAAACTCAACGGCGGATTGCTCAGGGCGATGACAAACGGCTTCGCGTCGGCGCGTCTCTGTCTACAACGCGTCGAACGTCCGCATCACCAACTCCGTATCTGACAGATCAGGGAGGAGGGCGTCCGGCCCGTGCGGGGCGAGCGTGGCGAGGCTGTTCATGCGGCCCGTGCCGACGCCGACGGCGCGCGCGCCGAAGTGGCGGGCGCAGGCGATGTCGTTGGGCGTGTCGCCGATGACGATGAACTGCGAGGGGCGGAGGTCGAGGCCCGTGCGGCGGCGGATGCGCTCCTGCGCGAGGCGCGGCAGGTCGCGGCGGTCGTGCGAGTCGTCGCCGAACGCGCCCGGCACCCGGAAGAACTCCGCCAGCCCGACCAGCCGCATCTTGAGGCGCGCCGCCGGCTCGATGTTGCCCGTCAGCAGCGCCGAGCGGTAGCGCGGGTGCGCGTCAGCGGCTTCGAGCGCCTCGCGCGCCCCCGGCAGCAACTCGAAGAGCGGCCCGCGGCCGTGGTCGGACGCGGCGCGCTCCAACTCGGCGAGGTAGCGCACCTTCAACTCCGCGACGCGCCCCCGAATCTGCTCCGGCGTGAACCCCTCGCCCGCGAGCGCCTCGGCGACGATCTGCAAGTCGGTCATCCCCGACACGCTCATCTCCGCCAGCCGCCCCGCCGTCCCGAACACGCTCTCCAGGACGGGGATCGTGTACTCCTTGAACGCCCCGGCCCGCGCCGAACGGATCAGCGTCCCGTCAATGTCCCACAGAAGGATGCGCAAGTCTTCGGACATAAGAAAGTAGACAGTGGTCAGCAGGTTCGGAAGCGGGAGTTTGACGTCCTCACTCGAACGATTCGCCGGCGAAGTTTTTTTACTCGCTACTGTCTACTCTATCAGCACGAGCATGTCGCGGGCGTTGACGGTCGAGTTCCTCCTTCGGCAGCCAACGGCCCCTCACGGCCACGCCCAAGATGCGCGATGCATTGTCCACGTCTTTCAGCGGGTCGGCTTCGAGCAGCAGGAGGTCGGCGCGCGCCCCCACTTCGACGACCCCGAACAACCCCGCGCCGCGCACGTGTCGCCGGATGAAGCGCCCGGGGTTCAACGTCCCCGCCGCGAGCGCCGCGCGCGGGCTTAGCCCCGCCTTGACTAACTCCCGGAGTTCCAGGTGCGCCGACTGCCCCGGGAACATCCCCGCCGCGCTGGAGTCCGTGCCGAGCAGCAGCGGCACGCCGCCCGCTTCGAGGGCGCGGACGAGTTCCTGCACGAAAGGGTATTTCGCCCGCTCGCGCAGAGAGAACTGCTCCCGGTCGCGCCGCCGCGTCGGGTTCTGCTCCCGCCACATCTCGGCGACCCCGGGGGAGAGGTAAGCGAACTCCGCGTCGGCGAAGACGCCGCCGAGGTCGTCAAGCTGCCGGAGGAGCATCGCCGTAAAAGAAAGGTTCGCGGTCACGGCGGCCCCGCTCTCCCTGACCATCCGAACCACTTCGGGAATCCGGGCGCGGTCGGGGCGGGGCGGCACCCCTTGCTTCAACAGACTCTCCGTGTCGCCGAAGAAGTAGGTGAAGAAAAACTCCTCCGCGTGCGCGATCATGTCCTGCCGGGCGGCGAGCGCGGCCTGAAGCGCCCGCGGCCGGCCGACACGCCGGGGGATGTGGCCGACCACGGCAAGACCGCGGCGGTGCGCCTCCTCGACCGCCGCCCCGTGCACGTCAGGCTCCAGGTTGTTGTAGACCTTGACGAAATCAACCCCGGCGCGGTGCTGCTCGGCCACGGCGCGCCGCGCCTCTGCGGGCGTGACGACGACGGTGCTGACGTTCCGAAAGATCGGCGGGTCGCCGTCCAGCATTCTCCCCGTCGTGTACAAGTTCGGGCCGAGCACTTCGCCCGCCGCGATTTGCCGGCGCAGCGCGAGCACGTCCGGCACGTTCCCCGTCGGCCCGCTCATCTGAACCACCGTGGTCACGCCGTAAGAAAGGTAGGAGAGCAGCTCGCTCGGGTCGCGCAGGTGGACGTGAAAATCCACGAGACCGGGCATCAGGTATTTACCCCGCCCGTCGACGCGCAGCGCGCCCGCCGGCGGGCGGACGGCGCGGGCCGGCCCGAGCTTCGTGATGCGCCCCCGGCGGACGACGACGGTCTGGTTCTCCAGCACCCCGCCGCCGTTCATCGGGACGACGTTCACGCCGACGAAAGCGAGGGGCCGACCCTCAGCCCTGAGCGTCTGGGCGCGCGCCGGCGATGACGTGCTCGTAACGATAAGGAAGAGAAGGAGGGCGGCCGTCTGAAGACATGAGCGCATAAAGTCCTGATAGTCTCCTGCCGCGGAAGCGGGCGGCGGGTCACGGTGGGGAGACTGCCTACTCGATGATGACGAGCACGTCGCCGGCGTTGACGGTCGCGCCGTCCCGTGCGCGCACCTCGGCGACCGCGCCGGCCTTCGGCGACTTCATCTCGTTCTGCATCTTCATCGCCTCGACGACGACGACCGGCTGCCCGGCCTCGACCTCCTGGCCGGCCTCGACCAGCACGCGCACGACGCGCCCGGGCATCTGCGCGCTGATC
>JALZHT010000755.1 GCA_030860645.1 Acidobacteriota bacterium | reverse complement strand
AGTACCACTGGATCGGCGAGAGCTTCGCCGACTCGCTCTCGGAGCTGCTCGGCTCACACGGCCTGCGCGTCGTCTCGTCGGACGCGCGCGAGCTGGCCTACCAGCGCCTACGCCTCCCGCTCACCGTCATCCCCTCGCGCGCCACCGCCATCAAGCTCGCGCAGCAGGCCGGCGCGACCCTCGTCGTGCTCGGCAACTACGAGGTCTCGCCGGCCCGCGACGAGAAGTCGGTGGCCGAGGCGCGCGGCTCGGCCAAGCTCGTCCGCGTCCACGAGGGGCGCATCTCCGGCAAGGAGATGCCCGACGGCCGCTGGGCCACGCACGAGTTCTTCTTCGGCGACGCGCTCGTCAACCTCCAGAACGTGCAGGGCAAGCTCGCCTACCAAATCCTCTACGAGCAGAACCCGCTGCTCCACTACTCGCAGAACGCCATCGTCGAGGCCGCGACGAAGGTGCCGCCGCGTGCCTTCGAGGCCTACGTCAAGGGGACGATGCTGCCCAACTCGCACCAGGACAAGCCGGGCTACTTGCAGAACGCGATGCACGAGTTCGCGAAATCGAACCCCGGCTCGGTCTACAAGCAGGCCGCCTTCGAGCTGGGCCACCTCTACTTCGAGCGGCGCGACTACAAGCGCGCCGCCGAGCACTTCTCGATGTTGCAGGAGCGCGACCCGCACTACGCCGAGGCCGCCTTCTACGCCTCGCTGAGCTACTGGCACGCGGGCGAGTTGCAGACCGCGCTCGACGCGCTGCTGCCCGTCACGCAGAGCACGCCGCTCGCCAGCATCTTCAACAACGCGGGCGCGCTCGCCACGCAGGCCGCCCGCGCCGAGAAGAACGCGGCCAAGCGCGAGAACCTGCTCAAGCAGGCGACCAACGTCCTCGGCCGTGCCGTCGAGTCGACGCCCGAAGACCCCTACGTGCGCTACAACTACGCCCACGCGCTGATGCTCTCCGGCAAGTACGCCGAGGCGGCCGAGCAGTTGCGCGAGCTGATGAAACTCAACCCGAAGAACCCCGAGGGGCTTTTCCTCCTCGCCAAAGCGCAGGAGAAGGCCGGGCAGGCGGAGGCCGCCGCCGAGACCGACAACGAGGCGCGGAAGGTCTTCTCCAACTACGGCAAGGCCCAGGTCGAGTGGCAGCAGTCGCAGACCACCACGCTGCTCCCGCTGCGCCTCCAGTCGAAGTTCGACCGCGCCGTCTTCATCACCACCGTCCAGGAAGAGGAGATCAAGCGGCGCTCGCAGATCGAGGGCGCGGCCTCGCAGGACCTGCTCGCGAGGGCGCGCGAACTCTACACGGCCGGGCAGGATGACGACGCGCTGGCCGAGCTGCGCAACGTCGTCCGCATCGAGCCGAACAACGCCGAAGCCTACCTGCTGACGGGGCGCATCTACCTGCGGCGCGGCGAGCTGGCCTCGGCCATCAACCAGCTCAAGACCTCGATCTTCTGGGACAAGGCGCTCATAGACCCGCACATCCTCCTCGGCCGCATCTTCCTCGAACGCGGCGACCACAACCAGGCGCGCGCCTACGCGCAGAGCGCCATGCAGATCGACCCGAACAACCCCGAGGCCATCGCGCTCCAGCGACAGCTACAGGTCGGGATCAAGTGAACGGGTCGGGGGCTTTGAGAGTGCGACTCTCAAAGCCCCCTGTTTCTCTGACGGAGGATACGTTCGGCGTCGAACATTTCCGTCCTTGACGGGCGCTCTTTCTCGATGAACGCCTTCCTCCTCTTCATCGTCACCCTCTGCGCCCTCGCCCTCGCGCTCGCCGCCTACGTCTTCCTCTCTTCGCGGCACAAGAAGTCTTCGCGGCTCCCTTTCGACCTCGTCGGCCGCGCGGCCTCGGTCGAGCGCCCTTTAAGCCCGCAAGGCTTCGTGCTGGTTGACGGCGAGTTGTGGCCGGCGCGCGCGCGGGCGGGCGTGGCGGTGGGGCCGGGCCGGAATAACGTCCGCGTGGTCGGGGCGGCGGGCTGCGTGCTCGAAGTCGAGCCGCTGGGCGGAGGGCCGCCGCAAGTCGCGGCGGGCGTTTCCAGAAACGGGCGCGGCGGTGATTCTGGAAACGCCCGCGGCGTGGCACGGAAAGTGCTTTTAAGAGCAGCGGCAAGCACGGAAGCAGTTGAACCGTGACCCCGCCGCCTTCACTTCTCTGAGCGTGGCCTGCCGCTACGCCAGCCGCCCGCCGAGCGTCCCTACTTTATTCCCCCCTTTCAAGAACCTGGCCTCCCCGGCCGGGTTCTCCCGCTTTTGGGGAGAAATTTTCTTTTCCGGCCGTTTTCAGCCGTGTCGGCAAATGTTATCCGTGTCGCCCGCCGGGGACAGGTGTGTCTCGCTCCGGCCAATCCGTGTCGCCCGCCGGGCACGAGCCGGGCCTGCGGGCGTGTCACTCCGACAAATTTTGTCACCGCAGGGGTGACGTTTTTTGCGGGATTGCGTGAGCCGCGCAGACGTTTTGCCGCACCACGCGCCGCAACATTTCGCACCCGCGAGACTCTCGGCGTCGCGCTGACGCGCGGGGCGCGGCTCTGTTACACTCGCCGGCGTGCGGGAAGCAGTGTCACTCGACGCGCCGGCCGGGGC
>JALZHT010000120.1 GCA_030860645.1 Acidobacteriota bacterium | reverse complement strand
CGACGAGGAGCACTAGCGAGAGCGCGACCTGCGCGACGACCAGGCCGCTCCTGAGACGCGAGCGGGTGCGGCCCGCCTGCGCGCCGAGGTCTTTGAGCGCGGGGACGAGTTCGGGGCGCGTCGCCTGGAGCGCGGGCGCGAGGCCGAAGACGAGGCTCGTCAGGAGCGAGGCGGCGAGCGCGAAGAGCGTCACGCGCCAGTCCACGGCGAGGTCTATCCAGAGCGGGATGTCGATGGGCGGGCGGAAGGCGACGACGAGGTCAATGATCCAGACGGCGAGGACGAGTCCGACCGCGCCGCCGGCCAGCGCCAGCACCACGCTCTCCGTGAGCAACTGCCGGACGAGCCGCCAGCGGCCCGCGCCGAGCGCGAGGCAGATGGCGATCTCCCTGCGCCGCGCCGAGGCGCGCGCCAGCAAAAGGTTCGCGAGGTTGACGCACGCCAGCAGCAACACCAGCCCGACCGCCCCCATCAGGACGGCGGCGAAGCTCAGCACCGCCCCGCGCACTTGCGGGATGATGAAGCCCGGCGGCATGAGCGTGATCTTCTGCCCCTCGTTCGTGTCCGGGTACTCGCGCCCGAGCTGCGCGGCGAGGAGGTTCAAAGATGCCTCGGCCTGCTCAGGCGTGACGCCGTCTTTGAGCCGGCCCGTGGCGAAGATGTTCTGCGTCGAGCGGCGTTCGAGCCAGGCGTTGCCCGGCTCGATCCACTCCTGCATCATCATCGGCACCCAGACCTCGGGCGTGTAGACGACCTCCGTCCCCCCGAAGCCCTCGGGCGCGACGCCGACGACGCGGAAGGGGTGGCCGTTGAGCGTGACCTCGCGCCCGACCACACCGGGGTCGGAGCCGAAGCGGTGCCGCCAGCAGGCGTGGCTGATGACGGCCACGGGGTGCGCGAGCGGCGCCGAGTCCTCCCCGGGCGTGAAGGTGCGGCCGCGCGCGGCCGAGACGCCGAGCACGTCGAAGTAGTTCCCCGAGACGAGGTAGCCCCAGAGGCGGTGGTTGTCGCCGCCGCGGCTCAGGCTGAGCGGCACGAGGCGCGTGGCGAAGAGGCCGGAGAGGACATCGCCGCTGCGGTCGCGGAAGTCGCGGTAGGTCGGGTAGGAGAAGGCCTGCATCGAGTCGCCCTCGCCCGACACGGCGAGCGAGACGAGGCGCTCAGGCTCGGCGGCCGGGAGCGGGCGCAGCAGCGCCGTGTTGACGAGGCTGAAGATGGCGGTGTTGGCCCCGACGCCGAGGGCCAGCGAAGCGACGGCCGTCAGCGTGAACCCCGGACTCTTCAGCAGCCGGCGGAAGGCGAACCGGATGTCTTTCCACAGAGTGCCCATCGCCCCACCTCACTGAAGTTTCGGGTTTAAAGTTCCGAGTTTCGAGTTCAAGACAACTGCTTTGTCTTTTAACTCGAAACTCGAAACCCGCAACTCGAAACTTATTCGTAGCGCAGAGCCACCATCGGGTCTACTTTCATCGCGCGGCGCGCGGGGAGGTAGCTGGCGAGCAGGGCCACGGCCGCGAGCAGCAGCGCGATGCCGGCGAAGACGAGCGGGTCGGTGGCCGTCACGCCGTAGAGCAGGCTCGCCATCAGGCGCGTCAGCGCGAAGGCCCCGAAGAGTCCGACCCCGACGCCGACGGCGACGAGCAGCATCCCGTGCCCGACGACCATCCGCAGGATGTCGCGCGCCTGCGCGCCGAGCGCCATGCGCAGCCCGATCTCGTGCGTGCGCTGTGTCACCGTGTAGCTCATCACGCCGTAGAGGCCGACCACCGCGAGCACGAGCGCGAGGCCGGCGAAGACGCCGAAGAGGAACATCGCGAAGCGGCGCTGCGCCAGCGAGTCGGCCACCAGCCTCTCCATCGTCGTCACGCGGTAGACCGGCATGTCCCGATCTACCGAGCGGATCGCGTCGCGCACCGGCGCGGCCAGGGCCGAAGGGTCGCCCTCGGTGCGGACGACGAGGTAGAGGCCCGCCGAGGTCGGCCGCTGGTCGTAGGGCACGTAGTACTGGACGCGCGACTCGCCTTCGAGACCCTTGTGCTTGACGTGGCCGACGATGCCGACCACCTCGCGCCAGCGCGGCTGCTGCTGCGTGCCCTCGAAGAAGATGCGCTTGCCGACGGGGTCTTCGTCCGGCCAGTACTTGCGCGCCATCGTCTCGTCTATGATGGCGACCTGCGCGCCCTCGGCGCGGTCGTGCTCGGTGAAGTAACGGCCGCGGACGAGCGGGATGTTCATCGTCTGGAAGTAGTCGGACGAGACCATCCAGCGGTCGCCGTGCGGCGAACTCTCGCCCTGCGCGAGCTGCCGGCCCTCGATCTGGAAGCTGCCGCTCGAATTGTTGCCGCTCATCGGGAGGATGGTGGTCGTGCCCGCCGCCTTGACGCCCGGCAGCGCCCTCACCCGCTCCAGCATGTCGCGGGCGAAGGCCGCGCGCTGCGGCAGCTCGCCGTACTTCGAGGCCGGCAGAGAGAGCTGCATCGAGAGCACGCCCGCCGGCTGGAAGCCGGGGTCGACCTGCTGGATGTGGAAGAAGCTGCGGATCAGAAGCCCGGCCCCGATGAGGAGCACGACGGCGAACGTCACTTCGAGGACGACGAGCGCGTCGCGCACGCCGCGCCGCGCCCCGGAGCGGCCCGAGCGCCCGCCCTCCTTGAGCGTGTCGTGCAGCTCGATCTTCGAGGTCTGGAAGGCCGGGGCGAGGCCGAAGACCAGCCCGGTCAAAAGCGAGACGCCGAGCGTGAAGAAGAGGACGTTCTGGTCGAGGCCGATCTCGTGCGCGCGCGGAATCTTGTCCTCGTTCAGGCGCACCAGAAGATCGACGCCCCACATCGCGATGAGCAGGCCCAGCCCGCCGCCGACGAGCGCGAGCAGCACGCTCTCGGTCAAAAGCTGCCGGATGACCCGGAGGCGCGAGGCCCCGAGCGCCGTGCGGATGGCGACCTCCTTCTGGCGGGCGGCGGCGCGCGCCAGCATCAGGTTGGCGACGTTGGCGCACGCGATCAACAGCACGAAGGCGACCGCGCCGAGCAGGACGAGCAGCGCCGTGCGGATTTCGCCGATGACCAGCTCGCCCGCGGGCGTCAGCAGCAGGCCCCAGTTGGTCGCGTCCGCGCCGGGCATGTACTGCCGGCGGAGGTTGTCGGCGATGGTGTCGAGTTCGGCCTGCGCCTGCTCGGCCGAGACGCCGGGCCGGAGGCGCGCGAGGACTTGCAGGAACTCGTTCGTCAGGTTGTTGGGGTTCTGCTGGTCGGTCGTGAAGGCGAGCGGCGACCACAGCTCGGCGGCCTGCCCCAGCTCGCGCCCGAATTGGAACGAGGGCGGCATCACGCCGACGACCGTGTACGCCTCGCCGTTCAAAGAGACGTTCTTGCCGACGATGGACGGCAGGGAGCCGAAGCGGCGCTCCCACAGCCCGTGGCTGAGCACGGCGACGCGGTTCGCGCCGACCTGCCCCTCCTCCGGCGTGAAGGTGCGCCCCCGCGCGGCCTCGGCCGCGAGCACGGCGAAGAGGTTGGGCGTCACGGCCATGCCCTGCAAACGCTCCGGCTCGCCCTCGCCCGTCAGGTTGACGGCCCAGCCCGCGAGCGCCGCCACCCCCGAGAAGGACTTCGCGTTGTCGCGGTAGTGCAGGTAGCCGGGGACGGAGACGGAGGCTTTGAGGTTGGTCTTCTGGTAGTTGTGGTTGATGAAGACGAGCTGCTCCGGGTCTTTGTAGGCCAGCGGCCGCAGCAGCACCGCGTTCACGACCGAGAAGATGGCCGTGTTCGCCCCCACCCCGAGCGCCAGCGCCACGACGGCCACCGCCGTAAACCCCGGATTCTTCAACAGCATCCGCGCCGCGTAGCGCACGTCCTGCCAGAGTGTCTGCATTACAGTACCTCTCAAAAGCCGTCAATCGTGAATCGTGAATCGTTTGACCCTTAATCGGGCTGACGCTTGACCGCTCACCGTGAATGCCGCTCGGCCACGATTCACGATTGACGGTCTTCACTCATTCCGCCGTCCAGACGATGTCGTAGCTGCCGGTCGCGCCCTTGAGGCCGAGTTCGAGCGTCCAGACGCCCGCGGCGGCCCTCATGTAGTCGCTGTCCACCTCGTACTGGGTGGCGCGCGAGAGCACGATGTCCTGGCGCACCTGGCCGCGGGCGTCGCGCAGCTTGAGGCGGAGTTCGCCCGCCGCCAGGTTGAACTTCACGCGCAGCCGCACGCGCCTGTTGGTCTCGGCGACGCGCAGCTCGGAGCGCTTGACCTCGGTCTTGTCGTCGAACGTCGCCGAGTGGGACGACCGGCTCGTCGTCTTCGTCTCATCCTGGGCGGCGGCCGCGCCGAACGTCAGCGCGAGCAGCGCGCAGGCCGCGAGCAGTGCTTTCCTCATGGTCTGAACTCCTAGAGCTTGAAGCCGCTCTCTTCGAGTTCGGCCTCGGCCTTCGGCTCGTGCGTCTCCTCGACGACCTGGCCGTCGAAGAGGTGGAAGGTGTGGTCGGCGTACTTGGCGTAGCGCGGGTCGTGTGTGACCATGCAGATGGTCGCGCCGCCGGCGTGCAATTCGCGCAGGAGGTTCATCACGGCCTCGCTGTTCGTCGAGTCGAGGTTGCCCGTCGGCTCGTCGGCGAGGAGGATCGAGGGGTTGCCGGCGACGGCGCGGGCGACGGCGACGCGCTGCTGCTGGCCGCCCGAGAGCTGGCTGGGGTAGTGCTTCATGCGGTGGCTCATGCCGACCTTGAGCAGCGCCTCCTCGACCCGCTGGCGGCGCTCCGAGGAGGACATGTCGCGGTAGGTCAGCGGCAGCTCGACGTTCTCGTAGACCGTGAGGTCGCCGATCAGGTTGAACGCCTGGAAGATGAAGCCGATCTCGCGGTTGCGGATGCGCGCGCGCTCGGAGAGCGAGAGGTTGGCGACCGGCGTGCCGTTCAGGGTGTACTCGCCGTCGGTCGGCGTGTCTAAGAGGCCGAGGATGGAGAGGAGCGTCGACTTGCCGCAGCCCGAGGGGCCGGCGATGGCGACGTACTCGCCCTTCTTGATGTCGAGGTGGATGCCCGACAGCGCGTGCGTCTCCACCTCGTCCGTGTAGAACACCTTCTTGACGCCGTCCAGCTTGACCAGCGGCTCGCTTGATGCGCTCATCTAATTTTTCCTTTCGTAAACCGGGAATCGTCAAAAACCGTGAATCGTAAATCGTCAATCGGAAATCGTGGCTGGGCGGCCCCCGGCGCCGGCCGTTCAATCGAAAGAGGGGAACGACGGTTTCTTTCGATTCACGATTTACGATTCACGATTTACGGCTTTTCAGTCCAACCGTAAGCGGTCGACGCCGTCCCACTGCGAGGTGTCGGAAAGAATGATGGTGTCGCCCTCGCGCAGACCTTCGAGGATTTCGACGGTGTTGACCGAGGTGCGGCCCAGCCGGACGGGGACGCGCACGGCCTCGCGCTCGCCCGGCTCCAGGCGGAAGAGCGTGATGGTCGCCTGCGCCGCGCCCGTCGCCGGGCGGCTCACGTAGAGCACGTTTTCGAGGCGTTCGAGTTCGACCGTGCCGTCCACGCTCAGGTCGGGGCGCGCGCCCGCCGGCAGCCCGCCTTCGAGCCGCACGTCCACCAGCACCGTCCCGTTCTGCACGGCCGGGTCAATGCGCACGACGCGGCCCGGCACGACGCCCGCGCCGCGCGTGTCGACCGCCGCGACCTGCCCGAGCTGGATGTCTTTGGCCTGCGTCTCCGGAATCTGGAGCGCGGCCTTGAGGCTCGACGGGTCGGCGACGCGGGCGATGTTCGTGCCCGGCGTGATCTGCTGCCCGACCTCGACCGTCACCTGCTGCAAGACGCCGTGGGTGCCGGCGCGCACCTGGAGCGAGTTGACCTGCTCCTGGTTGAGCTGGAGCTGCGCGCGCAACTGCGCGATGCGCGCCTGCTGCGCGGCGACCTGCGCCTCGACCGACTGGCGGTTCGAGCCGACGCGCTTGCCCTCGATCTCCAGGCGGTTCTTCAACTGCTCGACGCGGACGCGCGAGATGCGCAACGTGATGGCAGGGACGAGTCCCTCTTTGGCGAGTTCCTCGTCGGTGTCGAGCTGAATCTTGGCCTGGTTGTACTCGGCCTGAATCTGCGCGGTCGCGGCCTGCTGGCTCATGCGCTCGCTCTCCAGGCGCGCGCGCAGGTTGTTGAGGTCGGCCTCGGCCGACTTGATCTGGAACTGAACGTCTACGGCCGCCTGCTTGAGCGTCGGGTTGGAGAGTTCGACGAGCACGGTGCCGGCCCCGACCTCCTCGCCCGGCTGCGCGAAGATGCGCTCGACGCGCCCCTCGACGGGGGCGGCCACCTGGCGGATCTCCTCGGGGACGAGCGTGCCGATGCCGCGCACCTGCCGCAGCATCTGCCCGCGCTTGACGGTGTCGGTCCAGACCGTCCCGCGCGCGACCGACGGGGCGGCCGGCTTGAGGCGCGACAGGCCGTAGGTGATGAGCACGGCGGCGAGCACGGCGGCCGTGGCGTAGGCGGCGAGCTTCAGGCGGCGGCGATTTTTGCGGGGGCGCTTGATGTCCATAACTTCAGAAACTTCCGGCGGTCACGCCCCGGTCATAACAACCCCCGTACCACGGGCGCGCGCCCGCCCGAACGCCCGTTTCCCGGCAACTTTCGAGGGTTTCAGGCGGCCGCCGCCCCCGGCGCGGTGTCCGTTTCCGAAAAGCCGAATCCCAAAATCGAAAAAACGGCGGCGGGCCGAGCGGGGTGAGAAGGCGGCGCGGCGGAACCAGTCTTGATAGCGTTCCAAATCGGCGTATTATCTGTGGCCGTTCCGCCCACCCGGCTGTGGGGGCGCACGGGAAGGATTGCGACGGAAGTGCTGCCTTACTTCTGGCTCTTACTGGATTCGCAGGCGCAGAGATGATTCGCCCACTTCTACCAGACCGTCAGACTTTGCGACGCCGGGTGAGTTCGTTTGAGACGGAGCGGCTGCGGCTCCGGCCTCTGACGCCGGACGACACGGACGAACTCCACCGGCTGTGGACTGAGCCGGGCGTGCGCCGATACCTCTGGGATGGCGAGGTGATCGCGCGCGCGCGAGTCCGGGCGATGATCGAGGCGAGCGTCGCCTCGTTCGAGGCCCGCGGGTTCGGACTCTGGGCCGTGCTGCCGCGGGCCGCGGAGGCGCTCGTCGGGTTCTGCGGGTTCTGGTTCTTCCACGAGCCGCCGCGGCTGGAGCTGCTCTACGGCATCGCCCCGGCCTGCTGGAACCGGGGGCTTGCCACGGAGGCCGCCGTGGCGATGCTGAGGTACGGCTTCGAGGAGCTTTCGTTCGAGCGCATCGAGGCAAGCACGGACGCGGCGAACGCGGCGTCGGCGAGGGTCTTGGAGCGGGCCGGGATGAGCTTCTGGAAGCGTGAAACCACGAACGGCCTCGACACCGTCTACTACTCCGTCTCGCGCGAGGCGTTTCTGCCGCCCCGGTAAATTAACCGCGGCGGCACGGAGACACGGTAAAGAAATTTTAGATTTGCGATTTGCGATTTGCGATTGAAATCGGCGCGGCCCTCGTCTTTCAATCGCAAATCGAAAATCAAAAATCTAAAATTTCACTGTGTCTCGGTGGTTAATTTTGCGCCGCCTTCTCAATCACCTTCACCAGTTCGCGTACGTCCTCTTCGGTGGTGTCGAACGAGGTCATCAGGCGCACTTCGGAAGTCTCTTCGCTCCAGACGTAGAAGAAGAATTGCTCCTGAATCGCGGCGACGTGCTCGCGCGGGAGGACGGCGAAGACGGCGTTGGACTCGACTGCCTGCGTCAGCCGCACGCGCGGCAGGCGGCCGAGTTCGGAGGCGAGGAGCCGGGCCATGCGGTTGGCGTGCGCGGCGTTGGCGAGCCAGAGGTCGTCCGCGAGCAGCGCCGCGAACTGCGCGCCGACGAAGCGCATCTTGGAGGCGAGCTGCGCGCCCTGCTTGCGCAGGAACTTGAAGTCGCGCGCCAGCCCCGGGCGGTTGAAGACGACGGCCTCGCCGTACATCATCCCGTTCTTCGTGCCGCCGAAGCAGAGCGCGTCGGCGCCCGCCGCCGCCTCGCGCAAGCCGCCGCCGAGGTGCGCCGC
>JALZHT010000119.1 GCA_030860645.1 Acidobacteriota bacterium | reverse complement strand
GTGGTAGACGGGTCGCAGGACGGCGTTGCCGGCCTCGGCGACCACCTCGCCGCCGAGCGCGAGGACGGCGCCGACGGGGAGGTCGCCGCGCGCCTCTGCTTCGAGCGCGAGTTGGACGGCCCGCCGCAGGTGGCGCAAATCCTCGCCGGCATCGTGATTTCGTGCGCGGGACATGAGAAGAGTAGACAGTAAACAGTAGCCAGTAGAAAAGCAGCCTCTATCAAATCGTCGGGGTGACAGTGTCAGCACTCTTAGCGCGTAGTGCTACTGACCACTTTTTTTCGCCGCCGCGATGACGGCCGTGCGCGGGACGCGGTAGTTGTCCTCGGGCCAGCCGTCGTAGTCGCGGCTGAGAACCGGCTCGACGAAGCGTTGTAGCTCGAATCCGTGCGCGAGGAGCGCGTCGAAGTAGTCGCCGAGCGGGTGGTAGTAGTTCCAGACCGTCACGTCGCAGCCCGCCAGGTGAATCCAGACCTTCCGCCGCTCCGCGAAGTTGAAGTCCGGCACTTTCTGGAAGAAGCGGACGGGGTGGTAGATCGAAAAGACGAGGCGGCCGCCCGGCGCGAGCCAACTGCCGAAGCGCCTGAAGACCGGGCGCAGGCTGCGCGCGTACATCAGGCACAGGCTGGCCGTGATGAGGTCGAACGAGCCGGGGTCGAACTTCGCGCGCGTGAAATCGGCGCGCAGGAAGCGTCCGCGCCCGCCGCACCGTTGGCGTGCGGCCGCGAGCATCCCCTCGCTGATGTCGATGCCGGTGAGGTCGGCGCCCGCGTCGAGGAGTTTTTCGGCGTGGCGTCCGGGGCCGCAGCCCACGTCGAGGACGCGCCGGCCCCGCACGTCGCCGGCCAGCGCGATGACCGCCGGCAACTCCGTGTAGCTGCTCACGCCGCGCGACTTGTTCTCGCTGTACGCGCGGCCGATCTGGTCGTAGAGCGTCATCTTATTCAATTAAGAATTAAGAATTAAGAATGGCCGGCACTCCAAATTCTTAATTCTTAATTCTCCTTACGGCTTCCATTAACTTTCCCACGCGCGCCGCGTCCACCGGGTTCGACCAGTGGCCGCCCTCTTTGAAGTAGGAGCCGATGACGAAGGCGTCGGCCTCGTGGTAGAAGTCGGCGAGGTTGGCGGCGTCGACGCCGGAGCCGAGGACGACGGGCAGGCGGCAGCGGGCCTTGACCTCGCGCACGTCCGCGACGCGCGGCGGCTCGCCCGTCACGCCGCCCGTGACGACGACCGCGTCGCCGCGCATGAACTCGACCGCCTCGGCCGCCGCGCCCAGGCTGATGTCGGTCGTGACGGCGTGCGACGAGTGCTTCTTCTTCACGTCGGCCCACACGCGGACGCGCCCGGCCCCGAGCAGCTTGCGGTAGCGGAGCACCTCGGCCGCCGACGACTCGATCCAGCCCTCGTCGGCGATGTGCGCGAAGGCGTAGCCCTCGGCGCGCACGAAATCAAGCCCCGCGGCGTGCGCGACCGCCACGGCCTCGACGTTCGCCCCGGCCAGAATCTGCACCCCCACGGGCAGCCCCGCCTCGGCCTTCACCGCCCGGCCGACGACCGCCATCGCCGCGACGATCTCCGGCCCGACCCGCCCGCGGAGGTACGGCACGTCGTGCATATTCTCGACGAGCACGCCGTCAACCCCGCCCTCGCGGTACACCGCCGCCTCGCGCATGGCCCTCTCCGCGAGATCGTCCACACTCAACTCCCCGGCCGGCGTGCCCGGCAGCGCCCCGACGTGGATCATGCCGATGACAGGCTTCAGGGAAGGGAACGGCGGTGCGAGCATCGAAACCTTTCAATTTTTGATTTTTGATTGGCAGTTTTCAGTGTTCAGTAACGACAAAACTGAAAACTGATAACTAAATCAAAAATCGCCAATCTAAAATCAAAAATCTCTTACCTTTCCAGCGCGGCCCGATCCCAGCCGGCGAGGTCGGCCCCGGCCTCGTAGGTGCTTTGCAGGAACTCCATCAAGGAAGCTTCGGGCGACTCGGCCGCGCGCACGTCGTCGTACATCAGGAGGAACTCTTTCATCTCCTGGCTGTAGAAAGCCCCGGCCGGGCGGACGGGCCGCGCCGCGAGGCCCGGCGGCTCGGGGGCCGTGTACGAGTAGAAGGCCGCGCCCGGAACCGCGCCGCCGCCCGGCCAGAAGCCGTGGCTGATGCACTCGTGCGAGTAGGCCTCGCGCGTGATCGAGTCCGCGCCCTCGCGCTCCGGCGCGCGCCGGCCCGAGAACCGCGTCACCGCCAGGTCGAAGCTCCCCCAGAAGAAATGGACGGGGCTGCACTTGCCGACGAAGCGCCCGCGGAACTCCTCGAAGACCTTGCCCGCCCCGAGCAGGACGCGCCAGAAGCGTTCGGCGTAGACGGGGTCGTAAGAGGCGTGCCGCGTGTCCTGCTCGAACGGGACGGGGTCGGGAATCTCGACCGGCGTCGCCCAGATTTTGACCCCGATGTCGAGACGGCCGAGCGCCGCCATCACCTCGCGGTAGAACTCGGCCACCGTCCGCGGCGCGAGCGCGAGCCTCTCGACGCGGCCGTCGCTGTCCTCGACGACCAGCTCGTGCTCGATGAAGTCGAAGGCGATCTCGAACGAGCGCGGCCCGTACGGGACGGCCGAGGTCGCCAGCCCGCGCGGCGTCACGTAGAGCGGCACGTTCCACCAGTGGTTGACGAGCGGCGTCTGCGCCAGCCTGACCTTGCCCACCACCTGCGTCCACATGTGGAGCGTCGCCAGTGTGTCTTTCCACTCCTCCAAAGGCAGCCCCGGCCAGGCCGCCCGGCCGCCGCGCGCGTCGCCCGAATCCGGACTCGACATGAAAGCCTCCGTCAACCGCGAGAGGATGAAAAAGCCGCGCCGGGCGCGGACTGCAATGTAGGCCGGCGCGGGCCGCGTGTCAACGCCCGCCGGCCCCCGCGGGCCGCCGCCGGGGAGGATTTTCGACGCCGCGAAGAAATGTGTTGCAACACGGGAACGGGTGTGCTATAAAGGTGGGCATGGGAGAGGCCCTGAAGCGGCGGATCAAGCAGACGGCGGACTTCGCGAGTCCGACGGAGGAGGCCATGCTCAATCTGATGGTGGCCGCCGACTACGTCCGCGCGCGGCTCGACCGCGTCTGCGCCGGGTTCGGGGTCACGCACGGGCAGTACAACGTCCTGCGCATCCTCCGCGGCGTCCACCCGGAGGGCCACCCGCGCTGCGAAATCGCCGCGCGGATGCTGGAAAAAGCGCCGGACGTGACGCGGCTCGTTGACCGCCTGGAGGCGCAGGGGCTGGTCACGCGCGACCGCTCCGAGGCCGACCGGCGGCTCTCCGTGACGCGCATCACGCCGAAGGGCCTGGAACTGCTCGGGCGGATGGAGGCGCCGATGGCCGAGATCAACCGCCACTTCGGCGAGCTGGTTTCGCGCCGCGACTGCCGCGAGTTGTCGCGCATCTGCGAGGGCGTCTACGGCGAGGAAGAGGTCTGAAAATTTTTTACGCAAAAAGGTGTTGCGACACAAAAAGGCGCGACACGGAAAGGGAGAAAAACGATGGCTGAGTTGAAGACGATCACGACGGAGGAGTTGAGGGAGAGGCTGGGGCGGGGCGGCGGCCTTCAGTTCTGGAACGTTCTGACGGACGAGTATTTCCACGGCGAGATGATCCCCGGCTCGCGGCGCGTGCCGCTCGACCGCGTGGGGCGCGAGGTGTCGCGCGGGGAAGTCGCGAAGGACGCCGAGGTCATAGTCTACTGCGGCGGCCCGGAGTGCCCGCAGAGCAGGCTCGCGGCCGAGAAGCTGACCGAGCTCGGCTTTACCAACGTGCGCGCCTACGAGGGCGGCATCGAGGAGTGGAAGCAGGCCGGCTACGAGATCGAGCGCGCCGGCCAGTCCGCCGCGGCGTAAATTAGTTTCGAGTTGCGGGTTTCGAGTTTCGAGTTAAAGACAAGAAGGTTTTTAACTCGAAACTCGAAACTTTAAACCCGAAACTTCCGAGGGAGGTGATGATGAAGAGTAATCAACTTAAGGCGCGCGGAGTCGCGGGCGTGGTCGACGGGGTCGAGACTTTGGAGGGCGCGGGCTTTCTGGTGCGCCGCCCGTTCCCGACGCACGGCCTGTCTGACTTCGACCCGTTCCTGCTGCTCGACGAGATGGGGCCGATGGAACTCGGGCCGGGCGAGGCCAAAGGCGCGCCCGACCACCCGCACCGCGGCTTCGAGACCGTCACCTACATGCTCGCCGGCCGGATGGAGCACAAGGACTCGCGCGGCCACGCCGGCAGCCTCGGCCCCGGCGACGTGCAGTGGATGACGGCCGGCGCCGGCGTCGTCCACTCCGAGATGCCCGAGCGCGAGTTCGCGCGCCGCGGCGGACGGATGCACGGCTTCCAACTCTGGGTGAATCTGCCGCGCGGTGACAAGATGAGCAGCCCGCGCTACCAGGAGATTCCCGCCGAGCGCATCCCCGCCGCGCGGGACGCCGGAGGTCTCGTCGCCGTGCGCGTCATCGCCGGCGAGGCTCTAGGCGCGCGCGCCGTCATCGAGACGCGGACGCCGATCATCTACCTGCACTTCACCATCCGGCCGGGCGGCCGCGTCGCGCAGCCCGTGCCCGCCGAGTACAACGCCTTCGCTTACGTCATCGAGGGCGAGGGCCTGTTCGGCCGCGACGAAGAGCGCGGCGGCGACGGCCAGATGGTTCTGTTCGGGCGCGACGGCGACTCGGTCGTGTTGCAGAACCCGGAGACGGCCGCGGCCCCGCTCGAACTGCTGCTCATCGCCGGGGTGCCCCTGAATGAGCCGGTCGCGCGTTACGGGCCGTTCGTGATGAACACGCGCGAGGAGATTTACCAGGCCGTCGAGGACTACCGCAGCGGCCGGATGGGCGCGATCAACTTCTAACAGTTCGAGTTAAAGGCATTTTTGATTTTAGATTTTTGATTGGCGATTGAAAGCGCGGCCGACGCTCCCCGCCTTGAAATCAAAAATCAAAAATCTAAAATCAAAAATGCCTTTAACTCGAAACTATTTTCGTCTGGATGCGCGGGGGCCGGGCGGTTTATGATGCGTGCCGACGTGAGCTTCGAGGCCCAGACACAACCTTCGTCCGCGGCCGTCCGGCGCTACCAGAACCTCCTGGCCGTGACGGAGGCCGTCATCTCCCACCGCGAGCTGCCCGACCTCTTCCGCGCCTTCGCCGCCGAGCTGCGCCGCGTCGCCGACTTCGACTACATCGCCGTCCTGCTCCACGACCCGGCGCGCGGCGTGATGCGCCTCCACCTGCAAGAGTCGGACGAAGCCTCGCCGGTCGAGCCGGGCTGGGAGATTCCCGTCGAAGAGTCCGCGGGCGGCTGGGTCTGGCGGACGCAGCAGCCGCTCGTCGTCCACGACCTGAGCACCGAAGGCCGCTTCCCCGCCGCCACGTCGCTGCTGCGCCGGTCGGGAATCAACTCTTACTACGTCTTCCCGCTGACCTCGGCCGGGCGTCGCCTGGGCGCGCTCGTCTTCGGCTGCAAGGCCGCGCGGGCGTGCGACGACGACGACCTCGAATTCCTCCGGCAGGTGGCGAAGCAGGCCGGGCTCGCCGTCGACAACGCGCTCAACTTCCAGAGCGCGCAGGAGGCGAAGGAGCAACTGGCGCGCGAGCGCGACCGCCTGCGGCTCCTCCTCGAAGTCAACAACGCCGTCGTCACCAGCCTCGACCTCAACGAAGTCTTCGCCTCGGTCTCGGCGCACCTGCGCCGCGTGATGCGCCACGACTACGCCAGCCTCTCGCTCTACGACGAAGCGCGCGGCGAATTGGAGATGCGCGCGCTCGACTTCGCCGAGGGGCGCGGCCTGGTGCGCGAGGGGATGCGCGTCGCGCTCGCGGACACGCCGGCCGGCCTCGCCGTCAAGCGCCGCGCGCCGGTGCTGCTCGGCCGCGCCGACATCGAGCGTTACGAATCGGAGTACGCCGGGTGGGTGCTCGCCGAGGGCATCTCGTCGGCCTGCATCGTGCCGCTCGTCTCGCACGAGCGCGCGCTGGGGACGCTGGCGGTGGCGAACCTGCGCGGCGACGCCTACACGGAGGAGGACGCCGAATTCCTCGGACGGGTCGGCACGCAGATCGCCATCGCCGTCGAGAACGCGCTCTCGTACCGCGAGGTCAAGGCCCTGAAGAACAAGCTCTCGACCGAGAAGGTCTACCTCGAAGAGGTCATCAACAGCGAGTACGACTTCGAGGAGATCATCGGCCACAGCGCGGCGCTGCGACGCATCCTGCGCGAGGTCGAGACGGTCGCGCCGACCGACTCGGTCGTCCTCATCACGGGCGAGACGGGCACGGGCAAGGAGTTGATCGCGCGCGCCATCCACGACCTGAGCGCGCGGCGCGAGCACACGATGGTCAAGGTCAACTGCGCGGCCATCCCGACCGGCCTTTTGGAGTCGGAGCTGTTCGGCCACGAGCGCGGCGCGTTCACGGGGGCCATCGCGCAGCGCGTGGGCCGCTTCGAGGTCGCGCACCTCGGGACGCTCTTCCTCGACGAGGTGGGCGACATCCCTTTGGAGTTGCAGGCCAAGCTCCTGCGCGTGCTGCAAGAGCAGGAGTTCGAGCGGCTGGGGAGCAACCGCACCGTCCGCGTCGCCGTGCGCGTCATCGCGGCCACGCACCGCGACCTCGAAGCGGAAGTCCGGCAGGGCCGCTTCCGCGCCGACCTCTTCTACCGCCTCAACGTCTTCCCCGTCGCCGTCCCGCCGCTGCGCGAGCGCGCCGAAGACATCCCGCTACTCGTCGGCTACTTCGCGCAGAAGTATGCGCGGCGACTGAAGAAGCGCATCGAGACGATCCCCGCCGACGCGCTCGACGCGCTCGGCCGCTACCCCTGGCCGGGCAACATCCGCGAGCTGCAAAACCTCGTCGAGCGCGCCGTCATCCTCGCGCGCGGTACCGAACTTCACATCCCGCTCGCCGAGCTGAAGCCGCAAGCAGGCGCGGCCCCGGCGGGCGACGGCCGAACGGGCGCGGCCGCCCGGCTCGTGACGATGGAGGAGATGGAGCGCGACTACATCCGCGAAGTGCTCCGCCACACGGGCGGCGGCGTCGGCGGCCGCGGCGGCGCGGCCGAAATCCTCGGCCTCCCCGTCTCGACCCTCCGCAGCCGCATGAAGAAGCTCGGGCTGAAGTGACGGATAAAGTTTCGAGTCAAGGGAATTTTAGATTTTAGATTTTTGATTGGCGATTGAAAGAACCGGAGGGCGCTTTCTTCTTCAAATCAAAAATCAAAAATCTAAAATTCCCTTTAACTCGAAACCCGCGACCGAAACTTTTTTCCGGACACTAAACGCGTAATAGTCGGGCGTGATATTTCGCATCCGGTGCGATATTTCGCGTCGAAAACCTGCCGGCCGAAGCCGTAAAGCCCCCGCGCCCGCGCCGTCCGCCGCCCACCACGCTTTAATATCAACCATTTAACCGGATTCGCCGGGAGGGGAGGCGGCCGTGGCCTGCGTGTTGCTTGGAACTAAACTGTCTCGCGGGTGAATTACTGTTGACGGTCGGGGGAAGTTTTAATGCCCACTCGCATCACGCAATTGGGGGACGGGCGGCAGGGGGGCGTCGTCCTCCGGGTCGAAGGGAAGCTGGTGCGCGAGGACGCCGAGTTGCTCGAACGAGTCTGCGCGGACATCACGCGCCAGCGGCCCGAGTCGAGCGTCACGCTGGACCTGGCCGACCTGACCTTCTTAGACAGCGAAAGCGCCTCGGTCTTGTGCCGGATGCGCCGCGAGCAGGGCGTCGTGCTCGAAGGCTTACAGTTCTTCGTGAGCCGGGTGGTCGAGTTGGCCGACAAAGTGGAAACGAACCCGCGAGCGGCTTGAAAATTTCAGGCGACGGGCCGGAGGTGTTAATCCGCCCGCGCCGAACGGAAGAGGACAGTCGAGGTCGGCATGAGCCAGAAACCTCAAATCAGAATCGTGAAGCGCGGCCGACAGGCGGACGCGCCGAGAGCGGCCGAGGCCGACGCCGCCCGCGGGAAGGATGCGCGGCGGGGCGCGCGCGCCGTGGCCGAGAACGTCTCGTCATGGGTCGAGGAGTTCCAGGAGCGCCGCACGGCCGACGCGGGCCGCACG
>JALZHT010000754.1 GCA_030860645.1 Acidobacteriota bacterium | reverse complement strand
CGAGACGCGCGTGCGCGAGCTGACGCCGGCCGACGTGCGCGGACTGCTGCCGCGCGGCGGCACCATCCTCGGCACGCGCAACCGCGGGGCCTTCGTCGTGCGCGGGCCGGGCGGCGAGACGCGCAAGCCCGAGGAGGTCTACCGCGAGGCCCTGCGCAACCTCGAACGCCTCGGCGTCGACGCGCTCGTCGCCATCGGCGGCGAGGGCACGCTCGCCATCGCGGCCGACTTCGACCGCCTCGGCTTCCCCGTCGTCGGCGTGCCCAAGACGATTGACAACGACCTCGCCGCCACCGAGCTGACCTTCGGCTTCATGACCGCGCTCGACATCGCCACCGAGGCGCTCGACCGCCTGCACACGACGGCCGAGTCGCACGACCGCGCGATGGTGCTCGAAGTGATGGGGCGGCACGCCGGCTGGATCGCGCTGCACTCGGGCGTCTCGGGCGGGGCCGACATCATCCTCATCCCGGAAATCCCCTTCTCGATGGCGCAGGTCTGCGCGAAGGTGCGCGACCGCGACGCGTGCGGCGCGCAGTTCAGCATCATCGTCGCCGCCGAGGGGGCGAAGGAGATCGAGGGCGAAGAGCACTACCTGGACGCGGGCGACCGCGCCGGCGCGCCGCGGCTCGGCGGCGTCGGACACCACGTGGCCGACGAGGTCGGCCGCATCACGGGCAAGGAGGCGCGCTGCGTCGTCCTCGGCCACCTCCAGCGCGGCGGCAGCCCCAACGCCTTCGACCGCATGTTGGCGACCAACTTCGGCTCGGCGGCCGTCCGCGCGCTCCAGCGCGGCCAGCGCGGCGTGATGGTCTCGCTCCAGTCCGCCAACGTCCGCACCGTGCCTTTGGCCGACGCCATCGCCAACCTCAAGACCGTCCCGCCCCACAGCCAGCTCGTCCGCTCCGCCCGCGACGTGGGCATCTCCTTCTGCTCGCCCGACGAGGACGAGCACCACAAGCACGAGCCGCGCGAAGAATGTTAGGGAGGGTGCCGGGTGCTAGGCGCTGGGTTAAAGACGAGTCGCTTTCCCCAGCGCCCAGCACCTAGAACCCAAAACCTTCTTCTCATATAATCCAGCCGGGAGGGGAAAGAGCAGTGACTGAAGGCATCAAGCAGAAGTTGCAGAAGGAGCTCGACGAACTGGACACGGAGCTGCGCGTGCACCTGCCGCGCGAGATCAAGCGCGCCAAAGAGTTCGGCGATTTGCGGGAGAACGCCGAGTACCACGCCGCGCTCGCCCGCCAGCAGTTCGTCCAGGCGCGCATCCAGCAGTTGCGCCAGCGCCTCAGCGAAATCTCCTCCATCGACCTCGCCAAAATCCCGCGCGACCGCGTCGCCTACGGCTCGACCGTCCTCCTCCTCGACGCCGAGCGCGACGAAGAGATCACCTACCGCCTCGTCACGCCCGAGGAGAGCGACCCCAACGCCGGCCTCATCTCCACCACCTCGCCCGTCGGCCGCAGCCTGATGGGCCGCGAGGAGGGCGACGAGGTCAAGGTCGTCACCCCCAACGGCCCGCGCACCTTCGAGATTCGCCGCCTCACCACGCTCCACGATGAGGGTCAGGGGGGCGGCCAGCCCGCGGGCTGAAATGAGCGCGGTCGAGAAGACAAAGGCTCACATCAAATCGGCTTGACCGGGCGGCGCGGTCGTGTGCCGGAAGTTGCGCCTCGCGCTGCGCCCGCGCCGGGCCGACACGCCGGCGGTCTTCGCGGACATCTACCGCCGCAGCGGCCGGGGAACCCGGAGTCGTGATTTTTGATTTGGTCAACAGTTTTCAGTTAAATGCAAAAATTGACGTCTGATGACTTCAAATCAAAAATCGCAAATCTCAAATCAAAAATTCTGTTGGCCCGAAACCCGAAACTTTCCCTTCCTTGACATTACGTTTGGCGCGTTCCTATGATGACCGGGTCTTGCAGCACGGGCCTTCGGTGTCGGGTCGGCCCGCCTTCTTAGAGCGCAGAGAAAGGCCGTAAAGAGTTTGTTCGGGGCGAGCATCGGACGCGGCGCGGGCCGGATCATCAGCGCCATGGTGCAGGGCCTGGCGCGCCGGCGGATTAACCCGAATCTGCTGACCGTGACGGGCGTCGCCATCAACGTCCTGTCCGGCCTCATGTTCGGCCTCGGCCACTTCTTCTGGGCCGGCGCCATCCTCATCGTCGCCAACCTCTTCGACATGCTCGACGGCGCGGTCGCCCGCAAGACGGGCCAGGTCACGCGCTTCGGCGGCTTCCTCGACTCGACCTTCGACCGCATCTCCGACATGGCCGCCTTCGTCGGCCTGATGGTCTTCTACGCGCGCGACACCGAGTACCACTCGACCCTCAACGTCTTCCTCGCCGGCGTGGCGATGGTCGGCTCCGTGCTCGTCTCCTACGCCAGCGCGCGCGCCGAGAGCCTCATCCCGAAGTGCGACGTCGGCTTCCTGCGCCGCCCCGAGCGCGTCGTGCTGCTCATCATCGGCGCCCTCTCGACGCACCCCGGCTCCGACAGCTTCTTCGCCAACCGCATGACGGCCGTGCTCTGGATTCTCGCCGTCGGCTCCTTCTGGACGTTCGCCTACCGCATGTTCCACACCTGGAGCG
>JALZHT010000753.1 GCA_030860645.1 Acidobacteriota bacterium | reverse complement strand
GGGCGGCCCCGGCCGCGCGCGCCCCGAGCGTCTTCCAGAGCTGCTGGCGCAGGGCCGGCTCCTCGACGCGGAGCGAGTCCATGACGATGTCGAAATACTCGCGCCGCTGGATCGGGTGGCGGACGGCGCGGACGAAAGGTAACACCTCCTCGACGGCCTCGGCCTTCTGGGACGGGACGCGGAGGTTGCGCTCGCGCAGAGCCTGTTCGAGCACGAACTGGATGTGTGGGATGGACTGCCCCCGCCGCCTGTTGTACTCCTCGGGGCCGTGCGCGCGGACGAACTCGTCCGGGTCGGCGCCGTCGGGGAGCACCAGCACTTTGATCTCAAAGTCCTCGGCCAAAAGCACCTCGATGGCGCGCTTCGCGGCCTGCACGCCGGCGCGGTCTCCATCATAATTGACGACCACCTTGCGCGCAAACCGGCCCAGAAGCTTCGCCTGCTCGCCCGTCAGGGCCGTCCCCAAACTCGCCACCACGTTGCGCACCCCCGCCTGGAAAGGGATGATGAGGTCGAGATAGCCCTCGACGAGGATGGCGAATTTCTTCTTCCGAATCTCGTCGCGCGAGAGGTTGAGGCCGAAGAGGTGGCGGCCCTTCGTGTAGGCCGCCGTCTCCGGCGAGTTCAGGTACTTCGGCTCGTCGCCCGGCCGCATGGCGCGCGCGCCGAAGGCGACGGGGCGGCCCTGCGCGTCGAGGACGGGGAAGATGAGGCGGCCGCGGAAGCGGTCGTAGTAGCCGCCCGCGTCCTTCTTCACGACGAGGCCGCTGCGCTCGATCTGCCCGATACTCGCGCCTTTGCTTTTCAGGTAATTCCCGAGCGCGTCCCAACTGTTCGGCGCGTAGCCGAGGCGGAAGGCGGCGCGCGTCTCGTCCGTGATGGCGCGGCCCTCGACGTACTCGCGCGCGGCGCGCCCCTCGGCGCCGCCGTCTTGCAAGTGCTGCTCCCAGAATTCGAGCGCCCACGCGTTGAGCTGGACGACCTCGTCGGACTCCTGCCGCTTCGCCTCGAAGCGCTTGTCCTCGACCAGCTCCGGCAGCGCGACGCCCGCCTTCCCCGCGACGATGCGCACGGCCTCCGGGAACGAGACGCGCTCGATCTCCATCACGAAGTTTAAGACGCCGCCCTTCTGCCCGCACCCGAAGCAGTAGAAGATGCCCTTCGACGGGCTGACCGAGAACGAGGGCGTCTTCTCCTGGTGGAACGGGCAGCACGCCATCCAGTTCGCGCCCTTCTTCTTCAGGGTCACGTAGTCCGAGATGACGCGGACGATGTCCGCCTGCCGCTTCAGGTCTTCGATGAAGGTTTGCGGGAAGCGCATTTTACGTGAGTGCCATTGTAATCAAACGCGCGGGAGATTGGCGAAGAACTGTGTCAGCTTCTCCCCGTCCAGTTTACCGCCGGTTCTGACGCCGCTGCACACGTCGAGGCCGAAGGGCTGAACCGACTCGGCGGCCGCGGCGACGTTCGAAGGGTTCAGGCCGCCGGCGAGGAAGACGGCGACGCCGGCGCGCTCGCGTATCTGTCGGCTCACGCGCCAGTCGTGGACGCGGCCCGTGCCGCCGAGTTCCTTGACGGGCAAACTCTGGTTGCCCGAGTCGAGCAGCAGCGCGTCCACGCGCGGGGCGCAGGCCAGCGCCTCGCCGAGTGATTCCGGGCCGCGGACGTGGACGACCTGCACGAGCGCGACGCCGGGCAGCGCGGCGCGCAGTTCCTTGTAAGTTTCGGGCGCGACGCGGTCGCAGAGTTGCAGGGTGTTCGTGCGGCAGCGCCGCTGCTGCGCGATGATACCTTCCGCGTCCTGCCGGCAGGTCAAAAGAAAGGTCGCGACGGGCGGCGGGACGCGCGCCGCAATTTCCGCGATCAACTCCTCCCCGATGACGCCCGGCCCGCTCGGCATCTGCGACACCAGCCCCACGGCCGACGCGCCGCACTCGACGGCGAGCCGCATCTCGGCGACGCTCGCGACGCAGCAGATTTTCACTCGCGGTCGCATCAACACATGCCGTCCAGAAGGTTATGACGCGTCGGGCGGTTCCATGTCGCGGCCCGGTTACTGCTTGAGTTCGGCGATGGTCGCGCCGGCGCCACCTTCGTTGTCGGGGGCGAGGTCGAAGCCGGCGACGTGCGGGTGGTGGCGCAGGTGCTCGGCGACGGCGCGGCGCAGCGCGCCCGTGCCGTGGCCGTGGATGATGCGGACGCGCTGGTGGCCGTGGAGGAAGGCTTCGTCGAGGAACTTGTCGAGTTCGTCGCGGGCCTCGTCCGTGGTGCGGCCGATGAGGTTGAGTTCGGCGTCCGCGCCCTGGCGCTCGCGCGCGAGGCGCACCTCGGTGCCGCGCCGCTGCATCTTCTGGAGGCGCGCGGCCAGCGTGTTGTCGTCCTCCTTCTGCGCCGCGGCGCGGACGAGTTCGAGGTTCGCCAGCTTCTCGCGGAAGCGCAGGCGGCCGACCATTACTTCGGCCTCGCCGCCGCTGACGCGCTCGACCGTGCCGGTGGCGTTCATCGAGGCGAGGCGCACCTGGTCGCCGGCGGCGATCTCGCGCGGCGCTGCGTCGGTTGATGAGGGGGTCGCCGTCCGCGAACCCTCTTCC
>JALZHT010000752.1 GCA_030860645.1 Acidobacteriota bacterium | reverse complement strand
GACAAAGACAGTCTTAACTCGAAACCCGAAACTCGCAACCCGGAACTTTTTCAGGCTGTCCTCAGCCTGAAATCCGCGACGAGCGGCAGGTGGTCGGAGGCGACGAGGGCCGTGCGGCTGCGGTGCAGCGCGAGGCGTTCGAGTTCGAGGGCGCGGTCGTAGTAGACGTGGTCGAGGTGGAGGAGCGGGAACGCGCCGGGGTAGGTGCGCCGCGTCCGCAGGTGCTGGCGCACGTCGGCGCTCCGCAACTCTTCGCCGAGGAGGCGCGAGGCCAGCCCGTGCGTCCACTCGTTGAAGTCGCCGAGGACGACGCGCGGGCCGCCCAGCCGCCCGTCGCGCAGGATCGAGTCGCTGACGAGCCGGCGGCCCTGGTGGCGGCGCTCGATGAAGGCCGTGCCGAGGTGGACGTTGAAGAGGTGGAGGACGGGCGCGCCGGGCAGTCCCGTGCGCACGTCCACGCGCAGGCAGCCGCGCGGCTCGCGCCAGCGCCACGTGATGTCGTAGTTGCAGCAGCGCTCGACCGCCAGCCGCGTGAGGACGACGTTGCCGTAGGCCCCGCCCGCGTGCCTGCGGTTCTCGCCGATGTGGAACCCGAAGCCCAGCTCCTCGGCGATGAAGCGCGCCTGGTGCAGCTCGCGCCGCGCGTCGTCCTCGACGCTGACGACTTCCTGCAAGGCGATCACGTCCGCGCCCGTCTCCCGCAGCACCGACGCGATGCGCGCCGGCCGCACCCGCCGGTCGAGCCCCTGGCACTTGTGCACGTTGTACGTGACGACCCGAAGCGTACCCGACTCACCCATCCCCGAAACCTTCCCCGGCGGCGCGGGCCGCGCCCTCGAATCATTCCGACCCGATCAACTCGCCCACCTTCATCTCGAACCCTTCGAGCGCCGCGCCTCTGATCGTGTCTCCCTCGCCGAGTTCCTTCACGACGTAATGCTTCTTACGCAGCACGAGCTGCGCGATGCTGCGCTTCTTCACGTCAACAATCCAGTATTCGCGCACCCCGTTCTTCTCGTACAACTCGCGCTTAGTGATCATGTCGTGCGTCGCCGTGCCGGGCGAGAGAATCTCGACCGCGAACGGTGGCACTTCGTGCACGCGCTTCTCCGGGGCCGCGCGCGCGGCCTGTTTCGGAGTGAGGAGAAAGATGTCGGGCTGCACGACCTCGCCGGTCGGCAGGATAACGTCTAAAGGGGAGAAAAAAATTTCTCCGAGGTTGTTCTCTTCCACGTACCTCAGAAGCGCGAAAGAAATTTTCCGCACCAGCCTTTGGTGCCTGACCGTCGGTGTGGGAGCCATGACGATTTCTCCGTTGACGTACTCCACGGGGAGCATGGTCTCGGGTAGGCTCCAGAACTCTTCGATGGTGGCGCGCCGGCGGGTGAGGGTCGGTTCGGTCGCTTCCTCTAAAACTTCGGTCGCCATCTCTCGGACTCCTTGAAAAGTCAAAACGGACGACGGTCGGGGTGGGTGTCTCGGTGGGCGACATTTTATCACGGCCCGGCCCGGCCGGCCGCGTCGCGCGGCTCCCGGCCGTACCTGGCGCGGACGCGGACGCAGCGCTCAAGGCCGTCGGCGGCTTCGAGCACCTTGAGGCGCAGGTCGCGGTCGAGGTCGGTTTCGGCGGCGAGGAAGTCCCGCACGACGCCGAGGGCGCGCTCGCTGCACTGCCCGCCGACGAAGGCGGCGAGCCAGCCGTTGACGAAGAAGATTTTGCGCGTGCGCTTGAGCGCGGGCAGCTCGGCGAGCGCGGGCGCGAGCAGCGGGAGCGTCAGAGCGTCCTGCCGCGGCGCGTTGAGCGGGCCGAAGCTCGCCTCGATCCAGCTCTCCGAGAGGTCTCTGTCTTTCAAATACTCTTCGAAGTAGCGGCGCTTGACCGCCCCGTCCGGCCACGCCGCGCCGGCCGCGTAGGCGTAGCGGCGCGCGTCGTCCGACCTCTCCTCCTCGCCGAGCCTCTTCAGCAGCCCCGGCGCGCGCCCGTCGCCGCCCGTCATCAGGGCGCGCACGATGTCGAAGCGGTCGCGCGCGCGCAAGGTCATGCCCGGGACTTTCGCCTCGCCCGAAAGAATCCTGACCAACTCCTGACGGGCCTCGGCCGTCACCGCGATGTCGCGGAAGGTGCGGAAGTGGGTGATGCGGAGCGGGGCCGTCTCGGCTTTCGTCATCCCCTCGCGGAGCATCCGTTCGAGGGGCGGCGCGAGCCGGCGGGTCTGCTCGGTCGAGAGGTAGCGCGTGAACGCGGTCTGCGCGCGGGCGAGGACGAACTGGAGCGCCACGTCGTCGCGCTCGCGCGGCGCGTGGCGGATGACCAGCTCGACGAAGTCGGCGGGGGCGAGTTCGGCCTCGCGGACGCTGTCCCAGAGCGAGCCCCAGAGGAGCGCGCGCAGGAAGTCGTCTTCGACCCCGCCGAGGTTTTCCGTCACGGCGCGGCGGCTCGCGCCGTCGAGCAGGAAGCGGCCGTAGCCGTAGTCCTCGAAGTTGGCGAAGACGTAGGCCGGCCGCCGAAGCCCCGCCGCCTCGCGCACCACCGTCGCGCCTCCGCCGCGCAAAGTCACGGTCAGTTCGCGGGGCCGCGCGCCGCCCTCGTAGGC
>JALZHT010000751.1 GCA_030860645.1 Acidobacteriota bacterium | reverse complement strand
GGGCCACCTCGCGCGGCCGCGTGGCCGTCGGCGGCAACCTCTTCGACTCGGCGGGCGGCGACGACCGCCACGACGGCAACGCCTTCCGCGTCCAGTTGGAGCAGCCGCTGCCGTGGCGCGAGGCCGTCCTGCGCGCCGGCTTCCTGCGCGTCGAGGAGGGCTTCCTCAACCCGTTCGGCGAGACCGTCACGCCCGGCTCGCAGCGCGCCGACGCCGCCGTCGAGATGAAGGCCCGCGACTCGTCGCGCGTGCGGCTCTCGTTCGCCGACGAGCGCAACCACACGGCGAACGTGGACAACAGCCGGCAGACCGCCTCGCTGCTCTGGACCGAGCAGTTCGGCGACCGCCTGCGCGCCACCTTCGGCTACGACTTCCGCCGCTTCCGCGACCACCTCGAAGGCGAGCAGGCCGACTCGAACCTCGTCTCGGTCGGGGCCGAGTGGCAGGCCACCGACAAGCTCCAGCTCTCGGCCAAGCGCGAGCAGAACCTCTCGGCCGAGTCGGACCCGACCTACCCCGACCAGACGGTGCTCGGGGCCACCTACCAGTGGAACAAGTACACGCGCCTCTTCTTCTCGCAGCGCTTCTCGTCCGCGCCCATCACGCCCATCGGCGACCCCTCGTCGGGCGGCTTCTTCTCGACGGGCGCGCGCGAGGAGACGGCCGTCGGCGTCGAGACCAAGCTCGGCCGCGTCGGCAACTTCGTCTCGCGCTACCAGCTTGAGAACGGCACGAACGGCACGGACAGCTTCGCCGTCGTCGGGCTGTCAAACCGGCTCGCCCTCAACAAGCAGTTCGGGTTGGATTTCGGCTACGAGCGCGGCTTCCACCTCGCGGGCGACGGCGAGAGCTTCAACAGCGGCCACCTCGGCTTCACCTGGCAGCCCACGGAAGGCTTCCGCACCACGGCCCGCTACGAGGCGCGCGACCGCGGCGGCGCGGGCTCCATCCTGACGCTCGGCGCGCAGGGCCGCCTCCTCGACAACCTGACGAGCCTCGCGCGCCTCCAGCTCTCGCGCACGAACTTCGACGGGCGCGGCGGCTCGGCTTTGAGCATGACGGCGGCGCTCGCGTGGCGGCCCCTGGAGTCCGACCGCGCCGGCCTGCTCTTCAGCTACACGCGGCGCGACCTCGCGCAGCGGGGCGCGGCCGGCGCGGGCGAGACGCGCGACCGCGCCGACACGCTCTCCTCCGACTGGTACTACCAGGCGACCCGCCGCCTCGAACTCTACGGCCGCCTCGCGCTGCGCTTCGGCGACAACCAGACGCCGGAGCTGGCGCGCGTCTCGACCTTCACCTACATGACGCAGGGGCGCGCCCTCTACCGCTTCGGGCGCTACTTCGACGTGGCCGGCGAGGCGCGCTGGCTCGCGCAGCCCTCCAGCTCCACGCACCGCGCCTCGTTCGGCGCGGAACTCGGCTACTGGGTGCTCGCCGACCTCCGCCTCGGCGGCGGCTACAACTGGGTCGGCGTCGGCGAGCCTTTCGGCGGCCAGCTCTCGCCGGGCCGCCGCGGCTTCTACTTCACCCTCTCCTCGAAGCTCTCGAACCTCTTCGACCTCTTCGGCACGGGCAAGCCGGGGCTTGCCGCGGGCGAGACGGGGTCGCGGGACACAGCCGGAGAGAACTGAGCCTCGCCGCCGCAGCGCGGCCGGAGTGAGCCGATGCCTCTCGACAAGAAAAACTTGCTGCGAATATGCTTGTTCTTCCTTGTCTTCCTGTGCGCGGGCGCCTCGGCGCGCGGCGTCACCATCACGCGCACCTCCTCGCCCGTCTTCTACATGGACACCTCGGCCAACCCGACGGAGCTGCGCTGCATGTACGTCTCTTACCGGGTCACTAACGACGGCGCGTACCAGCCCGACGTCTGGGTCGGGGTCGGCAGTTTCACCGGCGGGTTCGTCTCCCTGGCACCGAACGAGGACGGCGTCGTGCGCCTCGGCGCGCTGACCGCGGGCGAGACGAAGACGGCCTTCTTCTACATCCAGGCTAGCGGCCAGACCGCCACCGCGCAGCAGCACACCGTCAGCGTCTACGACGCGCGCCCGCCCTCGGGCGCCGTCATCGGGAGCGCGAACTTCACCATGACCGTCACGGAGACGATCCAGGCCAACGCCAACAAGGTGACGACCGTCATCTCCGGCCCGAACCCGGCGACCCTCGGCGGCACGGTGACCATGACGGTGACGGGGCAGACCGGCACCATCGGCGCGGCCAAGGTGCTCTCATTCACCGCCGCCACCTACCTCGGCTGGGCCGCCCGGAGCTTCGAACTCTTCCAGTCCACCGTCACGCTCTCGGGCAGCAACAGCGGCACCTTCACCAACCGGCTCCTGATCCCCCCGGCCTCGCTCACCTCCACCGCCGACACGGACTACACGGCCGTCTACCTGTTCCGCGCCGTCGACTTCACGACCGGCCCGACCGCCGTCAGCCCCGTCGCCTTCATCAGCAGCGGCAACCAGGTCAAGCACACCGACACGAGCGGCTACGCCTCGCTCGAACCCGTCCAGCAGATCACCAACACGACGGTCGTCACCAAGCTCGTCAGCTCGGCGGTCGTCTACAACACGACGGTCGTCACCTACACGGCG
>JALZHT010000750.1 GCA_030860645.1 Acidobacteriota bacterium | reverse complement strand
CTCTGTGCCCCCTCCGTGTGCTCTGTGTTGAAAACCGCCCCCCAGTACACTCAACAGTAATCCGGCATAACTGTGCCCTTGCGCCTCTGCGGTTAAATCGGAGCTTGCCTTTAACTCGAAACTCGGAACTCGAAACTTTATTTATTCCTCCACTCGGGCTTGCGCTTCTCCGTGAACGCCCTGACGCCTTCGTGCGCGTCCTCGGTCTTCATCAGCTCGTTGAGGTAGATGTCTTCGGCGCGCTCCAGGGCTTCGAGGAAGGGGCGGCCGCGGGCGGCGTCCATCGCGCGGCGCGTCATCTCCAACGCGGGGGCCGACAGCTCGCGCAGCCGGCCCAGCACCTCCTGCAACTTCGCCTCCAACTGATCGCTCTCGACGACGTAATTCACCAGCCCCACGCGCAGCGCCTCGGGCGCGTCGAACAGCTCGCCCGTCAGGAGCAACTCGCGCGCGCGCCGCTCGCCGACGACGCGCGGCAGGAGCACGGCCGCCACGGGCGGGAAGACGCCGAGCTTGATCTCGGGCTGGCCGTACCTCGCCCGCGGCCCCGAGATGACGAGGTCGCAGCCCGCGACCAGCTCGCAGCCGCCGCCCAGAGCCGCCCCGTCCACGACCGCCAGCGTCGGCTTCCCCATCTGCTCCAGCGTGCGGAAAATCTGGTGGAAGGATTCGAGCATCTGGTAGACCGTCTCCTCGGCGTGCTCCTCGATGGAGACGCCGGCGCTGAAGGCGCGCGAGCCGGCCACGGCCTCGAAGACGACGGCCACCATGTCGCGCCGCCCCATGCACTCGGTGAGCGCCCGGTCAATCTCGCGCATCATGGCGATGGTGAAGACGTTCAGCGGCGGCCGCGCGAACACCACCCGCCCGACCCGCTCCTCGATGCGAAACTGGATGTGCTGATACATGGCAACCTCAAAAACCGTGAATCGTGAATCGTCAATCGTAGTCTTCAGTCGTAAGTTATCAGTTTTCAGTAAAGACACAACTGAAAACTGATAACTACGATTCACGATTCACGGTTTTTACCGTTCACGGCTTTTGACCAAAAGGTACGCCGGGTAGCTGAGCGCGAGGAGGGCCAGCGCGTAGACGCTGTTGCGCGTGTCGGTCGCCGCCGCGCCGGCTAAAAACGCGAGCGAGCCGAGGAGCGCGAGCGCCGTCGTCCAGGGGTAGCCCCAGGCGCGGAAGGGGCGCGGGGCGTCAGGCTCGCGGCGGCGCAGGACGAAGACGGCCGTGAACGAGACGGCGTAGTTGGCGACGAAGAAGAAGGCGAGGACGGCGATGACCTGATTAAAACTCCCGCTCACGAGGAAGAGCAGGGTCGCGAGCGCGCTCGTGAGCAGCGCCACGGTCGGCGTCCCGCCCCGGTTGACGCGGACGGCCCACGCCGGGAAGAGGCGGTCGCGGCTCATGGCGAACGGCACGCGCGTCGCGATGAGCAGGAGCGCGTTGACGGCGCTCAGGAGCGCGACGATGGTCAGCGCGCGGATGAGCGTGTCGCCGCGCGCGCCGAAGAGCGCCGAGGCGGCCGCGCCCGCCGCCAGCGTCTCGCCCGCGAGCCGCTCGACGGGCAGGACGTAGAGCAGCGCGAGGTTGAAGAGCAGGTAGATGCCTATGACGAGCAGCACGCTCCCTATCATCGCGCGCGGGACGTTGCGCCCGGGGTCGCGCACCTCCTCGCCGAAGTAGATGGCGTTGTACCAGCCGTCGTAAGTGTAGATGATCCCTTGCAGCGCCAGAACCAGGGCCGTCAGCAGCCCGAGACCCGCCGGCACGGACAACGTTTGCGCCGGCCGGGTCTCGGCCGCCCCGCCCCCTCCGTAGGCGAAGCAGGCGGCGATGAGCGCGGCGAAGGCGAGCGTCTTCAGAAGGCTCGTCAACTCCTGCGAGCGGCTGCCCCAGCGCACGCCGCGCCACTGGAGCAGCGCGAAGGCGACCGCCACCCCCGAAGCGACCGCGAGCGTCCGGCCCGCGAGCGAAGGGATGAGCAGCCCCGCGTACTCTGCCATCACCAGCGCGACGGCCGCGACCGTGCCGCACGTCGAGAGCCAGTCGCTCCACCCGACGACGAAGCCGGGGTACTCGCCGAGCGCCCGCCGCGTGAAGACGTAGAAGCCGCCCGAGCGCGGCCAAGCCGCCCCGAGTTCCGCCACCGAGATCGTTCCCACGAGCGCGTACAAACCGCCGAGCACCCACACGCCTATAAAAAGAGCGTCGCCCGGCAACTCCCTCGCCACGTCGCCCGGCGTGCGCAGGATGCCCATGCCGATGACGCCGCCGACCGTCACCGCCACGCCGAACACGACGCCCAGCACGCGCAGCAACCCGCCACGCGACTTCGCGTCCGCCGCCGCCTCTTCCAAAGCCGCCATCCGCCGCGCTCCGCCTCCTTCGCGCTCCGCCCCCTTCGAGGCCCGCTAGTCGCCGCCGAGTATCTGCCGCAGGTGGTTCTTCAGGTGCCCGACGTAGTCGCGCATCAGGTGTTCGAGCGTCTGCGGCTCGTGCTCGCTGGCGGGCGCCCACCCTATCCGCTGGAAGTTGTGCCGCAGTCGCCGCTCGGTCCTCAGTTCCGCGGGCGTGCGCTCCATGACGTG
>JALZHT010000749.1 GCA_030860645.1 Acidobacteriota bacterium | reverse complement strand
GAACGTGACGGCGTCACCCGACTCGGCGCACTCGATCACGCGCGCCTCAGCCGACGTAGGCCAGCGGCCAGTTCCGCAGCAGCGTCACGGCGACGGCCGCCTGGAAGAGCCAGATGATGATGAAGGCGACGATGGGCGAGATGTCGAACATGCCGAGCGGCGGGATCATCTGCCGCAGCGGCAGGAGCAGCGGGTCGGTCGCGCGCGCGAGGAAGCGCATGACGCGGTTCGCGTGCGAGACGCGGCCCCACGAGAAGATGATGCGGATGAAGATGAGGAGGCTGTAGATCGTCAGCAGCCCGTAGAGCAGGTAGCCGAGCAGCGCCACCAGCCCGCCGGGCCGCCCGCTCGTCAGGCTGAAGAGCACGCCGGCCGCCGTGTTGAGGACGCCGGCCGCGAGCATCAGCGCGAAGTAGCCGACGAGGATCGTCAGCAGGATGGTGACAAGCGGCGCGCCGTTGGGCGAGATGTTGAAGCCCATCAGCGCGCGCCGGACGGGGTTGACGAACGGGTCGGTCAGGCGGCGCACGAGGATGACGGGCCGGCTGAAGGGGTTGAGGTCGGCGTAGTTGAGGACGAAGCGCAGCAGCATCAGCGCGATCATCGCGACGATGGCGGCCACGATCAAGTACCACACGAACTGGAAGAGCGCGGCGATGGCCGCCAAGCCCCGCCCCGAAGGCTCCTGCCCGACCATCCGAAACGTCTGGAAGATACCGATCAAGCTCGTCCCCTCCTCGGCCGGCTCAGCCGCCGGCCGGTTCTGCCCTCTCGCCGAAAATCGCCGTCCCGACGCGCACCATCGTCGCCCCCTCCTCGACGGCCGCCTCGAAGTCGTGGCTCATGCCCATCGACAGCTCGCCCGCGCCTTCGCCGAACAGCCCGCGCGCGCGCCACTCGTCGCGCAGCTCGCGCAGCCGCCGGAAGTAAGGGCGCACCTCCTCCACGTCCTCGAAGAACGGCGGCAGCGTCATCAGCCCCGCACAGCGCACGCGGTCGCACGCTTCGAGCGCGGCGGCCAGCGCGGGCAGTTCCTCCTCGCGCGCGCCGCTCTTGGTCGCCTCGCCGGCGAGGTCGACCTGCACGAGCACGTCCAGGCGCGCGCGCCCCTCCTCGGCGCAGATGCGTTCGAGCCTCCCGGCGAGCGCGGCCGAGGCGACCGTGTGGACGAGGTCGAAGAGTTTGACGGCGCGGCGCGCCTTGTTCGATTGCAGGTGTCCGATGAGGTGCCAGCGCACGCGCGTGGCGTCGCGCCTCAGCTCCTCGATCTTCGCCTCGGCCTCCTGCACGCGGTTCTCGCCGAAGTCCGCCGCGCCGGCCTCGGCCGCGGCGCGCAGCAGCGACGCCGGGTGCGTCTTACTGACGGCGATGAGCGTCACCTCTTCGGCGCGGCGCCCGGCGCGCCCGGCGGCGGCGGCGATGCGGCGCCGCACGACTCCGAGTCGCGCGCGCAAACCTTCCGTCCCTGTCGCCGCTTCGGCCGTCATTGTTGATTTCGGTGGCGGACTGCCGAGACTATAACAAGCGCGCTTGCGCGCCGGCAACCGCGCCTCCCGACGCCGCGGCCGCGCCCCGCCCGAGAGCCTGCCGAGCCGCACGATACGCTACGCCGCGACACTTTATCGTGTACGCCCGCGGCCCCGCCGCCGTTTCAAAGCCATTTTTCGGCGGCTCCGGCGGGTTCGTCTCGCGTGGCACGACCCTTGTCATTGTCCTTCGGCGGGTGCGGTTTCCCCAAAGACTAAATCCCCGACCGAAGGGCTGGTTGAAAGTGAGGATCACACGGATGACAAGCAGTAATCACGGGCTGTTAAAGAGGGCGCTCCTGCTGGCGCTGGCCCTCATGGTGGCGCTCCCGACGTTCGCCTTCGCCCAGGGCAGAGGCCGCGGGCGCGGCAAGCCGACCGACATCTTCGTCAACGGCCACGACGCGCGCGACGGCCGCACCGACGGCCGCGGCCCGCAGCGCGACCGCGACTGGGATGATGACGATGACAACTGGCGGCGCAACCGCCGCCGCCGCGACCGCGACGGGCGTCGCCGCCGCGACGACGGATACTACGGCGGCAACTTCCAGCTCCGGCAGACGGCCCTGAACGCCGGCTACAACGAAGGCGTCAAGGAAGGCCGGCACGACCGCGACCGCGGCGACCGCTTCAACTACGCCGACGAGAGCGACTACCGCAGCGCGACGAAGGACTACAGCTCGCGCCTCGGCGACCGCTCGACCTACCAGCGGTACTTCCGGCAGGGGTTCGCCAACGGCTACCGCGACGGCTACCGCGGCTACTAAAACACTGCCGCCGGGCCGGCCCGCGCGAGGCATCCGCGGCCGGCCGCGGGGCATCAAAAATACGAACCAGGGGGCGGCCCAAGCCTTCGGGCTTGGGCCTTTTACGTGCGGCCGGGGGTGCGCTTGACACCCCCGCTCGCGCGTCCGTATATTGATTTCCGACGCCCGCGCGGATGTGGCGGAACTGGTAGACGCGCTAGCCTCAGGAGCTAGTGAAGGCAACTTCGTGGTGGTTCGAATCCACTCATCCGCATTGAAAAGGGTGCCGGGTTCTGGGTTCTAGGTGCTGGTAAGAGCGTTGACTTTACC
>JALZHT010000118.1 GCA_030860645.1 Acidobacteriota bacterium | reverse complement strand
CGGCGCTCCAGTGAACGGGTCGGCGCTACGGCTGCGGGTCGCAGCCGATGGCCTCGACCTCGACGACGCGCGAGAAGTCCTCGCGCGCCTTGTGGGCGTGGAAACGAGCGTCACTCTGAAGAACTTACGGGGCGTCAAGGTTTCTCCTTAGCGGATGGCGGCTCGGCCGCAGGTTTTGTTAGAGTTTCAAAAAATTTCCCCAACGACGAGGCACACTTTAGCGGCGGACGGTTGAGACGAACTTGACCTGTTTTTTTCAACGGGGTGAGCTTAAATCCGTGCGGTTGAGGAGAACTTGAGGCGCGGGCGCGGGCCGGCAACCCGGACGCCCCCGGGAACGACAACCCCCTTTCGTCTTCAACATTTAGAAGACGAAAGGGGGTTTTCCGTCTGACCCCGGTCGGCCGGCCGCGTAGCCCCCGGCACCCCCGATAGCGGTTTGCTTTTAAGGGCGGCCGTTGAGGTGGTCGCACTCGAATGCAAACCGCTATCGGGGTTCGGGCTTCGCTACTGAGTCGCCTGCCCCGGCGGGCCGTAGGCTTCGAGTTCGACGATGCGCGAGAACCCCTCGCGCCCCGCGTTGATGACCACGCGGACGGCCGTCGTCGTCCGCGGCGTGACGAGCGGAATCACGCGCATCGCCTTCGTGTTGCCCGTGACGGTCGCCACCGTCTCCCACCCGCCGGGCGCGGACGCGTTCGCCACCTGCACCTCGAAGTCGAGGATGCCGTAGGAGCTGGCGTCCGTGTTCTCGTCCGGCTCGACCGGCGTGTGGAACTCGTTCTGCACCGTGTAGACGCGGACCTGGCTGATGGTCTTCGCCCCGCCGCCGAAGGCGACCGCCAGGTGGTCGGGCCACTGTTCGTAGGTCGCGTCGTTCCAGCCGCCGCCCTGCTCCCAACTGCCGCCGGAGCGCTCGCCGTCGAAGGCGCTCTCGGCCGAGTAGTTGCGGTCGGGGTAGGTGGACGAGGCCGAGGGCAGCGCGCCGAGCGTCGTCAGCGCGTAGTTGGTGAGCGTGGGCGGCGGTTCCGCCAGCGCCAACTGGACGGCGGCCAGGGCGTCTATGCGCCCGTAGCCGTAGGTGTTGTTGGGAACCGCCGAGTTCGTGTCGAGGCCGCACATCTCGGTCGTGGTCTTTTTCGCCGCCGAGGTCTCGATGATGTCCTCGATGCGATCCACGTTGCCGGCCAGCGCGGGGTTGGCGGAGATGACGAGCGCGACCAGGCCCGCCACGTGCGGGCCGGCCATGCTCGTCCCGCTTAGGACGCCGTATTCGTTGTCCGCCCCGCGCAGGGCGGAACGAATGCTGGAGCCGGGCGCGGTGACGTTGGGCTTCAGGTAGAGCGGGGAGGCCGGGTTCTCCGGGTCGGCGGCGGCCGGGCCGCGGCTGCTGAAGCTCGAAATCAAGTCCGTGGTGTGGGTCGTCGAGCCGACGGTGAAAGCCTCGGGGTAGCGCGCGAGCGGGTGGTAGATGGTGTTGCAGGCGGGGCCGTCGTTGCCGGCGGAGGCCACGTAGACGATGCCGGCGGCGCGGCTGGCCTTGAGCGTGTCGCGCAGCGGGTTCGGCTCCGGCGGGCAGCCCTCGACGCAGCCCCACGAGTTGTTAATCACGTGCGGCGCTTTCGTCGGGTCGGGGCTTGTGCCGTCAACCTTGGTGGGGGCGATGAACCACTGCATACATTCGAGGTAGGTGGTCATCGCGCCCACGCCGTTGCTCATGTTGCGGCATGCCACCCACTTGGCCTGCGGGGCCATGCCGATGCGGTTGGCCCCGCCGTCGTCGCCGACCATCGAACCGACAGTGTGCGAGCCGTGGCCGCCCCCCAGAATCTCGTCGTCGTCGCAGGGCACCGGCGACGGCTGACCCGCGCCGGTCACGCCGCCGGGGTTACACGGGTTCGCGGGCTCGGGCGGCCAATTCGGGATGTGGATCGCATCCTTCCAGTTGTAGTCGTGGCTGGCGGCGGTGCCGTTCCAGCCGCGGTAACGATCCTTGAGCGCCGCGTGCGTCCAACGCACGCCCGTGTCAGCGCCGGCCACCACCACGCCCTGGCCCTCGATGCCCAGTGCCCACACGTCGTCGGCGTTGACTCTGGTGAGTCCCGGCTCGGGGCTTGGGTCGGCGGCGGTCAGGTCGGCCGAGGAAGCGCCCCCGGTCGAGTTCGTCGAGGCGACGGCGCTCGCCTCGGGCGGCAGGCTCAGTCGGCCTTTCCCGTTCGGGTAGATGGCGGCCACTTCGGGGAGCGAGGCCACGGCCTGCACCACGGCGATGTTGCCTTTGGCGTAGATCGTGTTCGAGACCCAGAACGCATGGTACGGCGCGCCGAGTTGATCGAGCACGCGCTGCACGTTCGGCTGTGTGGCCTGCGCCGTCGCGGTCAGCCGCTCGTAGACGTGCCGGCCCTTCTGCTCCTTGGTGGCGAGCGTTTTGGAGCCGCTCAGGTCGGCCTGCTGTTTCAGGTAGATGAGGAACTCGGTCTGAGGCGCCGACGCCAGCGCCGAGATCACGCGGGCGTCAACCTTACTCCGCCAGTCAGTCTGCGGGGCGGCGGCGACCGGCCCGGTCAGGCTCTGGGCGGACGAGCCGGACGAAGGGATCAACCCGTCCAGCGTCAAAGCGGAAAGCGCCAGCAAACAGAACGAGGCCGCGCCAAGGATTTTACGGTACTTCATCGTTGCTCCTCCCGAACGTGCGGGCCGCGTGGGCCGCGTCTCAAAGTCTGAAAAAGATTCTGTCTCCGGCGACGCCCCGCAACCCTGCCGGGAGGCGTCGAGACAAACTTGAACCGTCCGTGTACGTGGACGAATGTACCGCGCGGCGGTTGAGGAGAACTTGAGGCGGCCGGGAAGATTTCGGGGGAAGACGGGCGTGAAGGCGCAGACCCTCCCCTGCCCTCTTTTCCGAGAGAGGGCCGGGCCGGGGTGATTGAAGAACTGTCGGTCACGGGGCGCGGCGGCCGCGGGGAGAAGAAGGCGGTTGAGCCTTTCGGCACGCGCGCGCCCCGTGATCATTTCGGGCGTCGGACGCTCACGCGCGCGACGCCCCGGTTCAGGCTCAAGGACAGCCGAACGCTTCGACCTCGATGATGCGCGAGAAGTTCTCGCGCCCCGCCGTGACGAACACCCTGATCCGTTCGGTCGTGACGCCCTGCGGGATGAGGATGATGGTCATCGCCTTGTCGTTGTTGACGACCGCGCCGCCCGGCACCGTCGCCCACGCCGAGCCGTCCCAGTACTGCACCTCGAAGTCGCGGATGCCGTACAGGTTCGCGGGCGTCGTGGCGTCCGGCTCGACCGGCGAGCGGAACTCGTTCTGGAGCGTGTAGACGCGCACCTCGTTGATCGTCCGGCCGCCGGCGAAGTCCACCTGCAACCAGTCGGGCCACACGTCGTAGGTCGCGTCGTTCCAGCCGCCGCCGCGATCCCAGTTCAAGCCGACGTGGTCGCCGTCTATCGCGCCCCCGGGCCGGTAGTCGCGGTCGGGGTAGGTCGAGGAGGCCGTGGCGGCCGCCCTGGCCGCGGCCGCCGCGACGTTGACGCGACAGGCCAGGTTGTTGATGACGAGGTTGTCCACGTACCAGCCCGAGTCGGGGCCGAGCGCCGAGGCCACGTCCGAAGTCATGCGGAAGCGGATGAAGACCGGCAGCCCATCCGGGTTGTGGATGCCGCCCGGCGCGAACGAGCGGAGCGCGACGCGGACGTGGTGCAGCGGCTTGACGCCCGTGTAGGCGCGCCGGCCTTGCAGCACCGTCCCCGAGCCGGGGCCAGCGACGGGCGGGCCGTCGAGCTTGCCGTTGTAGCCGCCCTCGATCATGTAGTTGCCGGCGTCCCACGTCGTCGTGTTGTCCGGGTACGGCGTCGAGTTGAAGCCGGCGTTGCCGACCGCGATCTCGACGACGCCGCCGTCGAAGGCCGCCTCGGCGTTGATGAAGTTGTCGAACTCCATGATCGAAGTCCGCGTCAGCATGTTCGACGCGGCGGTGTTGAAGGGGCCGATGACGGCCGAGAAGTCCGACGGGCCGCCGCCGTGAATCTCCGCCGGGTCGCCGAGGCCCAGCTCGTCGTCCGGGCTGAAGTCGGGCGCGTACATCTTGCCGTCGGTGGTGCCGATGCCGCTGCGGTTCGCGCCCGTCACGCGCTGGAAGGTCTGCGAGTTCTGGTTCGGGTTGGTGCCCGACTCGGTGAGCGGCGGCGCGAAGCGGCCGTTGGCCGAGGCGGCCTCGAAGTTCTCCAGAGCGAAGGTCGGCGCGGCGAGCTGCGCGACGGTCGGCGCGTTGAACTTCATCACCGTGTTGCCCAGGCCGCCGCTGTCGAGCTTGTTCACGCGGGCGTCGCGCGCGCGCACGATGTAGTAGTAGGGCTGCCCGAGTTCAAGCCCCCTGTCCGCGTAGGACGTGCCCGTCACGGTCGCCACCTTGTTCGACGCGTCGGGCGCGAAGGTCGGGTCGTGCGGCGGCGTCTCGTTGACGGGGATGCCGACGTCGTTGCCGTGGTCGACGTGCGAGACGCGGTGCACGTCGTAGACGATCTGCGCGGCGGGGTCGAGCGAGGTGGCCGGCGACCAGCTCAGGAGGAGGCGCGCGCCGTCCTTCGGGTCGGCGACCTGCGCGAGGCCGGCGAAGACCGGCGCGGGGATGAACGGCTCGCCGACGACGAGGACGCTCTCCGTCAGGGACGCGCCGACGCAGTCGGCGTTGCGCGTCGCGCGCACCTGGTAGAAGTAGGTGCGCCCTTCGGGCGAGGCCGGGAGCCCCTGCCCGCCGCCGTCGTCAACGAACGTGTTCTGCCCGCCGGGGATTTCGCCGACCTTGAGGAACGGCCCCGCGGCGCTCTCGCCGCGCGAGATGATGTAGGAGGCCGCGCCCGCGACCGGCGAGATCGTCACCGTGACTTCGCCGTCGTCGGTGTTCGCCAGGGCGAACGAAGGCGGGGCGAGCGGCCCCTGCTGTTCGCACGCCGTGACGGTCGTCGGGACGGAGAAGTCTTCGACGATGACCGGGTTGTTCTCGGTCGGGTTGCCGTCGACGCGCGCGCTCGTCGTCGAGGACGCCAGGGCCCCGACCCCGTGGCTGGCGAAGGCGCGCCAGATGATCGAGCGGTTCTCGCCGCCCGTCATCTCGGTGTCGGCCATCAGCATGGCGTCGCGCATGTCCACGAAGGAGGGCTGGCAGGGCGCGAGCTGCATGCCCCGCAGGACGACGGCGTCGGCGAGGCGCGAGCCGTTCGAGACGGCCGTCGCCAGGGGGCCGCCGCGGTCGCCGCGGCTCTGAATCTCCGCCGCGACGCGGCCCGGGCGGACGATGTGCTGCGCGGCGACGATGCGCGGCTGCTCGCCGGCGCCCGTGCTGAGGTAGGTGCTGTCGAACGAGTCGCGGAAGTCAATCGGGTGCCTGGTGTCGGTCGAGCGCACCAGGCGCGAGCCGATGTAGAACTCCGTGCCCTCTCCGAGCCGGCGCGTGCCGTCGAAGAAGACGCCGTTCGGGTCCTTCATGATCATCAGCTCGCGCATGTCCCAGAGCGTCGCGGCCCAGACCTCGCCGACGTTGTGCACCTCGAAGGGGATGAGGCCGGGGTCGATGGGGTCGGGCGGCGCGGGGAAGTCGCGGCGGTTCATGGCCGTGCCGCCGCGGATCGAGCCGTACGACCAGCGGTAGTTGGTGTAGGGCAGGCGGCGGATGGCGTTCTCCAGGTGGCCCGTCGCGTAGTCGCCGGCGTTGTCGTCGTCCGCCATCGAGATGGCGATGTAGTCCGACCAGCCCTCGCCCATGCCGCCCGCCTCGCCGAAGCTGACGGCCGGGGTGAAGAGCGCGCCGAGGCAGCCGACCTGCCCCTTGCCGACCGAGCGGTTCGAGACGCCGTGGTAGAGCTCGTGGGCGACGATGTCGAAGTCGAAGGTGCCGTCGGAGCGGCGGAACCCGGCGTCGGTGAAGAGGTACATCTGCATGCGCGGCTGCGTGCCGTCGTCGGGCGTGCCGAAGTTGGCGTTGTTCAGGCCCGAGCCGTCCTGCACCTGGGCCGAGACGCCGTCGCCGCCCGCGCCGCCCAGCCCGAAGTTGTCGAGCTGGAAGTTCCAGGTCTGCTCGGTGAAGCCGATCTGGTAGAGGTAGTCGTGCAGCAGGTTGTTGTAATAGAAGAGCGTCAGCGTGCCGGGGAAGACGTCCGGGTTGGCCGAGGCCGGGAACCCGACCGGGGTCGTGTCGGCGGCGTCGCCGCCGTCGAACTCGTAGCCGTTGAGGTAGTCGAAGTAGGGCGCGGTGAACCGGCGGTCGGCGCTGTAGCCCTTGACGCCGTGGTGGGCCTCGTCGTCGTTGGCGCGGTCGTCGGCGACGACGACGTTGTTGCCCTCGGTGTAGCGCGACTGGAAGACCGAGGGGAGGACGCGCCCGTCGGCGAGCTTGCGCGGCGCGCCGAGCGGCGTCAGGTCGGCGGCGAAGGGCTGACTCTTGTCGGGGGCCGGCGAGTTGGCCGCGAGGTTGCGCGCCTGCGCCTCGCCCGTCATCGAGTAGCCATAGGCGCGCGTGCCGGCGCGGTTGCCGTCGGCCGCGACGGCCGCGATCTCGGCCCCGCCGTCACCCGTCGGCAGGTAGAACCAGCCGAAGGGCGAGCCGGCCGAAGGGTTCGCCGCGTCGGGGAAGCCGCGCGTCACCTGCCCGAAGGGCGCGCCGTAGATTTGCGCGAAGAGCGTCGTGCCGGGGTCGGCGTAGGGCGTCTGGTTCCTCGCCTGGGCGAGCGACAGCCTGAAGCCGCGGCCGTTGTTCGAGGCCGCCGTCAGCCTGTCCTCGCCGGCGTAGCCGGGCTGCTGGCCGCGCGGCTTACGGCCGAAGCCGCTGTCGCCCGAGGGCAGCATCGGCATGCCGTCGAAGACCTTGCCGGCGGCCGTCCCCGCGGCGTTGAAGGCTTCGACGAGGTTCTGGATGTCGGGGCGGAAGGAGGAGCGCCGGCTGTTCTGCGGGCCGCCGCCCGGCTCGCCGTAGAAGGAGGTGAGGCTGGTGCGCAGGAGCACCGCGCCCGTCTGCGCGTCCACGACGTTCAGCCACATGATGCCGCGGTACTGCGGCGTGGTCAGCACGAACTTGTAGGCCGCGCGCCCGGCGTCGCCCACGGGGAAGACGGTGCGCGTGACGACGATGTCGCCGGAGAAGACGCCGCCGCCCGCGAAGCTCTCGCCCGTGTCGAACTCGTGCGGGAGGTCGCCGAAGGTTTTCAGCACCCGCTTCGCGCCCTTCGAGCGCGGCGTGAAGCCGAGGACGTTCATCGCCGCCGCCGCGCCGCCCACGGCCTGCGCCGGCGTGAGCGCGAAGGAGTTGGTCACGGCCAGGCGCGGGAAGCTGTCGCCGCCGACGCTCATGATCCGGCCGGCGCGGTTGACGTTGACCAAGACCTCGCCCTTGTAGACGGGGAGGCCGTTCGCCGTCTGCTCGAACAGCAGCACGGTCACGCCCGAGTCGGGCAGCGTCGCGCGGCTCTTCAGGCGCAGCGAGTCGAGGTCGCCCTGCGCGAAGCGGAAGAGTTCGCGGTAGCGGCTCAGGAAGTCGCGCGCGATCTGTTCGGGCGCGGCGGCGCTCGGCGCGGAGAGGTAGGAGCCGTGGCTGAAGAGGTGGCGCGGCGTCGCGGTCAGCCCGTTGTACTGCACCGTCAGCGGCGCGCCCACGGAGACTTCGAGCGCCTTGAGCGCCTTCGACTGCGCCGCGGTCAAGGCCCGGCCGCCAAGCCCCGTCGGCACCCCGTAAGGCCCGCGCACGTCCACCCCGCTCGGGATGGCCGGCGTCAGGCCCCCTCCCCCGCCGGGCAGGCCGCCCGTCCCGATCTGTGCCGAAGAGACGAACAGGCCGGAGGCCAGCGCCGTCCCGATCAGTAATACGAACAGCGTTATTCGCAGGGGTCTAAGGTGTCTCATTAAAATTTTTCTCCTCAAAAGCTCCGAATAATCCGAGTGTCTTAGCTCGTCTTGCGCGCCGCGAGCTGTTAGCACTGTTGCGGGTGTACCTTTTTTACGGGAGGGGGGTTGAGAAAAACTTGAGGCCGGTAGAGTGTTGCGATTGACTGCGGCCGGGATTGACTGTAGGGGCGGGGCTTGTCCCTGCCCGCGCGTGCCCGATCCGTTCACCGTCGGGGCGTGACGAGCCTTGAGCGGGCAGGGACAAGCC
>JALZHT010000748.1 GCA_030860645.1 Acidobacteriota bacterium | reverse complement strand
GAAGAATTGATAACCGGCATCCCTCCATTCTTCATTCTTAATTGCGCCCGCGCCCCGGCCGGCCGACTCTTGACAGCCGCGCCGCCGCGGCCATAAATTCTCCCGCGCACAGGGAGTGCCAGGATTCGTTAAAGAGCAGGGCGCGCCGGCGCGACCGCTACCTTCAGAGTAATTACTCTCCGCGCACGCGACGACCCTCGCACGGCCCATCCTTCACCCCCGCCCGTCCAATCCGCTGACGCGCGGGGCCTCTTCCGTGCCCGTCGAACCGGGCGCGAGCCTTCAGCCCGCAAAGGAGAATCACATGCGCCACTCTCGTACGGCATACGGCCGCGCCGGAAGCTTCGTCGGCGTCGCGCTGGCCTACTTGCTCGTCTTCGCCGGCCTGCCGGCCGCCGCCCCCGCCCAGGACTTGGCGGCCATCCCGACCATCGCTCCGGGCGCCGCCTACCGCCAGTTGAACTTCGTCTCCGACACCCCCGGCCTCGCCCCCGTCCTCGACCCGCTGCTCGTCAACCCGTGGGGCATCTCGATGCGGGGGACGAGCCCCTTCTGGGTCGCCAACGCGGGGACGAGCACCTCGACGCTCTACCGCGGCGACGTGGGCGGCAGCCCGCTCGTCAAGAACCCCTCCCTCGCCGGCATCAACATCCCCGGCACGCCCGAGGGCATCCCGACGGGGACGGTCGGCAACCCGACGAACGACTTCGTCGTCACCTCCAGCGCCGGCTCCGGCCCGGCGCGCTTCCTCTTCGCCTCGATTCCGGGCTTCATCACGGGCTGGAACCCGGACGCCGACCCGGACGACGCGATCATCGCCTCGGCGCCCCCGGGCGGCCCCTTCAGCCGCATCTACACGGGCCTCGCCATCGGCAACAACGGCTCCGCCAACTTCCTCTACGCCGCCGACTTCCGCAACGGCAAGATTGACGTCTTCAACGGCAGCTTCGCGCTACAGCCGGCCGCCAGTTTCCCCTTCACCGACCCGACGCCGGCGCCCAACGCGCTGCCGCCCCTCTACCACCCGCACAACATCCAGGCAATCGGCAATGAGCTTTTCGTCACCTACGCCAGGGTGAACCCCGTGCCGGGCGGCGACCCCTACATCCGCCCCGGCGGCGCGGTCAACGTCTTCGACTTCAACGGTAACTTCAAGCGGCGCATCCACCTCGACGGCCCGGCCGCCGTCGACCCCAAACTCAGCGCGCCGTGGGGCCTCGCGCTCGCCCCCTCCACCTTCGGCGTCTTCCACGACGCGCTGCTCGTCGGCAACTTCGACTTCGACGGCAACGGCCGCATCAGCGCCTTCGACCCGACGACCGGCGCCTTCCGCGGCCAACTCCTGGGCGAGTCGGGCGTGCCCATCAGCATTGACGGCCTCTGGGGCATCATCTTCGGCAACGGCGGCAGCGGCGGCGACCCCGGCACGCTCTACTTCGCCGCCGGCATCGCCCGCGAGCAGCACGGCCTCTTCGGCTCGCTCAAGCCGACGACGGCCACCGCCACCTCGCTCGTCCGCTTCGCCACCGACGACTTCGCCATCAGCGAGGGCGCCGGCCACATCGACATCACCGTCATCCGCGAGGGCGACGCGTCGGGCACGGCCACGATCCACTTCAACACCTTCGACCAGACGGGCGAAGGCCACGCCTCGCAGAAGAGCGACTACGAGATCGCCCTCGGCGATCTCACCTTCAACCCCGGCGAGACGGGCAAGACCTTCCGCGTCCTCCTCGTCGACGACCGTTTCGACGAGGACGAGGAGAGGGTGAGCCTCGCGCTGAGCAACCCGCTCGGCACGGGCGTCGGGCTGGGCAGCCCGGCGCTGGCTACCCTGCGGATCACCGACAACGACGCCTCCACGTCCTCGACCAACCCCATTGATGACCCGGCCTTCTTCGTCCGCCAGCACTACCTCGACTTCCTCAACCGCGAGCCGGACGCGCCCGGCCTCGCCTTCTGGATCAACCAGATCACTTCGTGCGGGTCGGACGCGCAGTGCACCGAAGTCCGCCGGATCAACGTCTCGGCCGCCTTCTTCCTCTCCATCGAGTTCCAGGAGACGGGCCTCATCGCCTACCTGACGCACAAGGCGGCCTTCGCCGAGCGCCCGCTCTACGGCGAGTTCATGCGCTCGACGCAGGCCCTCGGGCGCAACTTCGCCTTCGGCACGCCGGGCGCGGACGCGCAGCTCGAAGCCAACAAGCAGGAGTTCTTCGCCAAGTTCGTGCAGGGGCCGGAGTTCGCCGCGGCCTTCCCGACGACGATGACGCCCGGGGAGTTCGTTGACGCGCTGTTCGAGAACGCGGGCGTCACGCCGACGGCCGCGGAGCGGCAGGCGGCCATCGCCGAGTTCGGGGCGGCCTCGACGACCGCCGACTCCGGGGCGCGCGCCCGCGCGCTGCGCCGGGTGGCGGAGAACGCGACCTTCAAGCAGCAGGAGTTCACCACGGCCTTCGTGCTGATGGAGTACTTCGGCTACCTGCGGCGCGACCCGGACGAGGCGGGCTTCCAGTTCTGGCTCAACAAGCTGAACTCGTTCGGCGGCGACTTCGTCCGCGCCGAGATGGTCAAGGCGTTCATCTCGTCCATCGAATACCGCC
>JALZHT010000117.1 GCA_030860645.1 Acidobacteriota bacterium | reverse complement strand
GCCGCCTGCATGACGAGCAGGCGCGCGGCCGCGATCTCGGCGCGGCGCTCGGCGATCCACTCCTGCACGGTCTGCCGGCTCCCCAGCGGGACGCCGGGCGAAAGCTCCCTCCGCGCCGCGCGCTCGCACATCAAGTCGAAGGCGCGCTCGCAGACGCCGACCCAGCGCATGCAGTGGTGGATGCGGCCCGGCCCCAGGCGCTCCTGCGCGAGGTGGAAGCCGCGCCCCTCCGGCCCGAGCCGGTTCGACTGCGGCACCCGGCAGTCTTCGTAGACGACCTCGGCGTGGCTCGCGTAGTCGCTGCCCTCGTGGCCCATCACGCTGACGTTGCGGACGACGCGGAAGCCCGGCGTGTCGGTGGGGACGATGATCTGGCTGGCGCGCTCGTGCGCGCTCGGGGCGTCGGGGTTCGTCACCGCCATCACGACGGCGAAGGCCGCGCCCTCGGCCGCGGAGGTGAACCACTTGTGTCCGTTGATGACGTAATCCGCGCCGTCGCGCACGGCGGTCGTGCTCATCCAGGTGGGGTTCGAGCCGGGGTGCTCCGGCTCGGTCATCGAGAAGCAACTGCGCACCTCGCCGCGCGCCAGCGGGCGCAGGTACGTCTCCTTCTGCGCGGGCGTGGCGTGGGCCATGAGCACTTCCATGTTGCCCGCGTCCGGGGCCTGGCAGTTGAAGAGGTAGTGGCCGAGCGGCGTGCGCCCCAACTCCTCGCTCACGCGCGCGAACTCGACGAGGCTCAAGCCCAGCCCGCCGTACTCCCCCGGCAACTGCGGCGCCCACAGGCCCAGCCCTTTGACCCGCCTCCGCTTCTCTTCGAGCGCGGGCCGCAACTCGCGGAAGGGCCGCCGCAAAAAATCCTGCTCCAGCGGGACGGCCTCCCCGTTGATGAAGTCGCGGATTCTCGGCAGCAAAGTCCGGAGTCTGTCCTGCGGCGCGTCGTCCATGCGGTTCGTACTTCGCCAGTCGGTTGAAGTGGTCTGCCTTCCGTCGGGCGGCCACACCTTACTATGAAAGTAAAGGCGCACGGAATAAATTTTCGCGGGGCGTTTTCTCGGCTGACAGTCGGGTTGGGCCGTGCGCCAGATTTAACACGGAGGGCACGGAGGAGGCACAGAGGGCACAGAGAAAAACGATTTCTTCTCTGTGCCTCCTCCGTGCCCTCCGTGTTGAAATGAAATGACGAAGCCCTACCCCTGCGGCCTTCGAGCGCGCGCCTACTTGCGCGAGACGACGACCGGCTCCAGCGTGGGCGGCAGCGGGTGCAACTCGCTGTGCGAGAAGCCCGCGTTGCGGAACATCCGCTCCAACTCCGCGAAGGTGTAGGCGTCGCCGGCCGGCGTCGAGCCGAGCATCATCAGGCTGAAGGAGGCCGGGATGGGCGGCGACACGCGATCCTCGTTCGGCACCATCTCCAGCGTCACGGCCCGGCCGCCCTCGGCCAGCGAGGCGTGCACCTTCCGCAGCAGTTGCTCGCAGGTCGGCGGGTCGAAGTGGTGCAGGAAGTTCGTCAGGAGCACGAGGTCGTAGCCGCCGCCGTAGTCCACCTCGAAGGCGCTCCCCTCGATGGTGCGGTAGCGGCCTTCGACGCCCGCCGCCCGCGCGTTCTCTTTCGCCACCTCCAGCACGCTCGGCCAGTCCAGCGCGACGACTTCGGCGCGCGGGTTCGCCCGCGCGAACGCGATGCCGTACAGCCCGTGGCCGGCGGCGATGTCGAGCACCTTCAGGCTCTCGGCGTCGCCGGCCTTCAGGAGTTCCGCCATCAGTTGCGCGGGGAGGGCCGCCATCGGCGCCATCGCGCGCGCGAACTTCACCCAGAGCGGGTTCTCCGGGGCGACCGTCCCGCCCTCCGGGAGCACCGTGCCGCCCGCGCGGACGGCCGCCGCGAGGTCGGCGAACCCGCCCGTGAGCGTCGGGGAGAGGAGGAACTCGGTGGCCCCGCCGAGGTAAGCCGGCGAGCGCCGGTCGAGGAAGACCGCGGAGTCGAGCGTCAGGCCGTACTGCCCGCCTTCTTTCGTCAGGAAGCCGATGACGACGAGGTAGTCGCAGAGGATGCGCATCCCGCGCTCGGAGGCGGCGCGGCGCGCGGCCAACTCCCGGGCCGTCCGCGCGCCCTCGCCGATGGCGGTGAACACTTCGAGTTCGAGCGCCGCCTGGAGGGCCGCGGTGCGCTGGTAGGCGTTGGCCGTTTCGAAGAAATGCTCGGGGGAAGGTTGCCCCGTCTGGTCAGGCGTCATGAGTTCCTCCTCAAACTATTAAGTGTGCGGCCGGCGACGACTGCGCCGGCCGAAACCCTGAAGCGCGGAGAAGATATTGCGGGAGCGGCGACGTGTCAACGGGCGTCAGGCGGCGGGCGTCGCCGCCTGACAATTCATCGGGGCCGGCCGGCCCGTCCGCCCCTGAATTTTCCTCCGGCCGTTGACACCCCCGCCCCGCCCGGAATATCTTGCCGCGCCCCGCGGGGAGCTTTTACTCTTCAGCCAGGAACTCTTATGCGACGACGGATCTCCCTTTTCGCCGCCGTGCTCTGTGCGGCCGCCGCTTCGGCAGTGCACGCCCCCGCCTCCGCGCAGGAGGGCGGTCTCCGACTCACGCCCCGCCGCGTCGTGCTGGACGGCGGCGCGTCGTTCGACCTCAACCTGCCGGAGGGCTTCGCCGTCAGCGTCGCCGCGCAGGGCTTGAGGCGCGTGCGCTTCATGGCGCGCAGCCCGGACGGACGCATCTTCGTCACCGACATGCACAGCCCCGCCGACAACAGCCGGGGCGTCGTCTACGTCCTCGACGGATTCGACCCCGCGGCCAAAGTCTTCAGGAAGGTGACGCCGTACCTGACGCGCCTGCGCAACCCCAACAGCGTCGCCTTCCACACCGAACGCGACGGCGTCACCTGGTTCTACCTCGCGCTGACCGACCGCGCGCCGGGGCGGGAGTGATGAAGGGCGTCAAATGTTCAAGTGTGCCGTCGGCTCGCTGCTCTTGTGCTGCTCTCAGGTGGTGTCGGCACAGTCCGGGGGAGCGCCGGCGTTGCCGTGCCGCGCGCAGCCGTCGCTCGTCGGGAGGTGCTTTTCCGTGCGCGGCCGGCTGTCGCTCTACAACGGCGCGCCGACGATCAGACTGTGGCGGGCCGGGACCAAACGCGTGCTAGGCGTCTCCGGCAGCTACGCGCGGGAAGGGTACAGCAGCATCCCCGAGGAGCTGGAAAGGCAGCTCTCGTGGGAGACGGAGCTGTGGGGGGATTTTCTGGTCTGCCCGTTCACCCGGCGCAGGCCCGGCGAGATGCAGATGATTTGCGTCGAGGCGGGCAAGAACGTCGTCGCCCGCCGGCGGCGCTAGACCGGCGGCCGACAGTTTTCGCACGCGCGGGGGGCGACAGTGTCGCGGCGTCTGAAGATTGGCTTATTACTCTTAACCGTGGCGGGGTCGTTAATCGCGGCGCTCTTCTTCATGCAGGCGAATTGCCCCGCGACGGGCCTCGCCCTTTCGCCCGCCGTCAGGGAGTCGGTGCGGCTCAAGAACCGCACCGCCTTGCCCGCGGCGTCAGACTTCGACGGCCGTGTGTCGCTCCCGGCGTTGCTGCACCCGGGCGAAGACCGCGCGCGCTGGTCTGTCGAGCGGGCCGCTGTCGTCGAGGGCTACGTGGTCGAAGTCGGGGCGGGCGGCGTCGAGGCGGCCAACTGCTACTCGCCGGGCACGCGCGACACGCACATCTACGTGGCCGTGCGGCCGGACGCGCCGCCGCGTGAGCGCGTGGTGCTGGAGGTCACGCCGCGTCTGGAGGCATGGGCCGGGCGGCGCGGCCGGGACTGGTCGGAGGCCGCGCTCCGGCGCGACCTCGTGGGGCGCTGGTGTTCCTTCGAAGGCTGGCTGTTCTTCGACCGCGAGCACGCCGACGAGTCGGAGAACACCGCGCCGGGGCGCGCGGGCAACTGGCGCGCGACGGGCTGGGAAATTCACCCCGTCACAGGCATCAGGGTATTGAGGTAGGCCGTAGATTCTTAACTCAATCGTGAGCCGTGGCGGGCGCGACCGGGGCAAACCAGGAGACTCGTCGGGTGTTGCCGCCAATAGAAAGAGGGGCAGGAGAGCATCCTGCCCCTCTAACTTATCACCGCTGGCGGAAACTCAGTCCGGCTTCGACTTCGCGCGGAACTTCTCGCCCGTTCCGCGGCTGTCCGTCGCCGACCGTTACCTCGACGGGCTAACGGGAGGCGGGAAGATGACAGTCGGGTCGCCGGGGCCGGTGCCGCCTTCGTCTTCACGGGTGACGGCCCAGATGACCGCCGCCGTCACGATGGCCGTGTAGCCGACCGCCCCGAACCAGAACCAGCCGCCGTCGTCGTCGTCATCGTCGTCGTCCTGCGGGGGCGTCGTCTGCGTCCCGGCCGCGGCGTCCTGGCCCTCCGTGATAACTTTCGACGTCTTGCCGGTGCGGAGTTCGACGCTGCCCTTCTTGGCCCGCACCACCGTGTTGCCGCCCGTCACGTTGACGACGAACAGCGCGGCTCCGCCCGCGCCCGCCACGACCGAGCCGTCCTTCGTCGCGATGGTGGCCGAGACCCCCTGCGGCTTCGAGACGTGGATGATCCCGGTGTCGAGCGACCCGCCGACCTCGCGACCGCCGAAGTTGACCGTGCCGGCGGTCTCCGCCAGGCACCGGATGCGGCCCAAGCCGCCCATGTTGATCTCGGCGGTCGAGTTTTTCTCGGTCGAGAACTTACTGCCGGGGAAGACCGCGGCCCCGGTAATAACCTCAGCCCCGTTAATTAAGACGCGCCCCCGAGTGGCGACGCCGCCGACGGGGCGGGCCAAACTGTCTGCGCTAGCGGTCGGGGGCCCCAGGTAAGTGCCGCACAAGCACAGGGCGAGTGACAGCACCACCGCACGCGCCGCGCGAACTTGTTTCCCCATACTTTCCTCCTTCTGCGTATCAGGTGAGGGACAGGAATGCCGCTCGTGTCCCTAGTTGACGGGAGGAGCGCGCAGGCCGGGCTCGAACTACTGAGGCTGGGGCCGCACCACCCCTACAGGTCACGGGGAGATAACCCGCGAACCGGGAGACCGGGGGAACATACTCGTGGAGCTATAGTCTGTCAATAGTTACGCGCGCGGATGATGATTTTTTGCCCCCGCCAACCTATGGCCGAACCGCCGGATTCATTTCCGGCTTTGCCGCGACCTTTGAGAAAAATACCTGTCCGCTTACCGCCGCTCTTAACAAACTTTTAAGGGGAGCCGATGCGAACGGGTGCCAATGGCCGCGGGCGGGCGGCAGGACTCCGAAAAAGATTTTCGCGCGCCGCTCAGTCGCCGTGGTGTCGGCGTGTCGCGCCGTTTCCCGTCAAGCCTTTTTACGTGCGACAAAATCCGCCGCCAACTCCTCACGGGGCGCTGGCGGTAATCGTCGGGCGTCAGGTGTATTATGCCGCGGCGGCCTAATCCGTTGAGGGCGACTGGCGGCCACCGTGCCTCGGGCGTTAAAGGGTCGCGCGGAGAAAATCAAAACGTGCTAAGAATCTTATTCCATAAGAGTCTCTGTGCGGGGGCGCTCGCCACACTGATTATATTTCTGCCTCCGGGCGGCGGCCGCAGTCAACAAGCGTCTAAGGCCGGGCTGGACCCGGAGCGCTTGGCGAGAATCAGCGCGCGGATGAAATCCTTCGTCGAGCGAGGGGCCGTCGCTGGGGCGGTGGCGCTGGTGGCGAGACGCGGCGAAGTGCTGAGCCTTGAGGCCGTCGGCTATCATGACCTGGAGAGTAAAAAGCCGATGCGGACAGACAGCATCTTCGACATCAGGTCGGTGACGAAACCCGTCACAGCAATCGGCATCATGATTTTGATGGAGGAGGGCAAACTCGCCCTCCACGACCCGGTCGAAAAATACCTTCCGGAATTCAAAACGACTGCCCGCGAAACGCCAGGCCCGCCGGGGCCGATGACGATTCATCACCTGCTAACGCATACCGCAGGGCTGCCGGCCTCTCGCCCGCCGGAGATCGAAGACATCACGGTGACACGGAATCGGACTTTAGCCGAGGTCGTAGCCCTCCTTTCAAAGCAGGGGCCGGAGTTCGTACCCGGCACCCGGTTCAGGGACAGCGGCGCCGGCTTTGCGATCCTGGGGCGCATCATCGAGGTGGTCTCGGGCAAACCCTACGAGCAGTTCATCGAGGAGCGCGTCTTTGAACCCCTCGGCATGAAAGACAGCTTTTTCTTTATCCCCGCCGGAAAATGGGAGCGGGTCGCCTCAATCTACAGGCCGCAAGGCGAGGCGTTCATGACGGGCGCGGAGAAACAAGCATGGGACTGCTCGAAGGCAAAGTCGCGCTGATCACCGGCGGTAATTCGGGAATCGGGCGGGCCGCCGCGCTCGCTTTTGCAAGAGAGGGCGCGAAGGTGGTAATCGCCGCACGCGGGGTTGAGCGCGGCGAAGAAGTGGCGCACGAGATTAGCGCGGCCGGAGGGGAGGCCGTCTTCGTCCGTGCGGACGTGTCGCGCTCGGAGGACATCGAGGCGCTCGTCGCAAGAGCCGCCGTCGCCTATGGGCGACTTGACTGCGCGTTCAATAACGCGGCCGCGGAAGGTGCCCTGAAGATGACGGCTGATTTTACGGAGGAAGAGTTCGACCAGATCATAGGGGTCAACCTGAAGGGGGTGTGGCTGTGCATGACGCATCAGCTCCGGCAGATGCTCGGGCAGGAGCCTTCCGGCGGCGCGATAGTCAACACCTCTTCGGTCAACGGTCTCGGCGGGGTGGCTCAGGGCGCGCTCTACGCGGCCACGAAAGCGGGCGTCCTCGCGCTGACGAAATCCGCGGCGCAGGAGTACGCGCCGCTGGGCATCAGGGTCAATGCTTTGGTGGCGGGAGGGTTCCGCACGCCGATGCTGGAGCGGGTCTTTGAGCATAGTTCAGGTGGAAATCCGGAGGCGGCCGCGGCGTTGGAGGGCCAACTCTCCGAGATGGTGCCGCTCAAGCGGATCGGGCGGCCGGAAGAGGCGGCCGCGGCGGCGGTCTGGTTATGCTCGGAGGCGGCATCATACGTGACGGGACATTCGATGATAGTTGACGGCGGTCTCACGGCGTGGGCGAGGTAGGCCCCCGTTGCGACCCGACGCGCCGTTTAACCGCAGGGTCAGGCGTCGAAACCAGGCGATGGATATCAGGCCGGTAACGCTGGAAGGTCGTTACGTTCGACTGGAGCCTCTCACGCGGCAGCATGCCGCCGCCTTCTGCGAGGCCGGGCGCGAGTGGAATCTGACACCGGAGAAAGTCAGAGACGGCATCGAATCCGCTTTGCGTCAGCAGGCTTCGGGGTCGGCCCTGCCCTTCGCCACCGTCGAGAGGTCTTCGGGGCGAGTCGTCGGCGGCACGCGGTTTCTCAACATCACGCCGGAACATCGCCGCCTGGAGATCGGCTCGACCTGGATTGCCGGGCCGTGGAGACGGACGGCGATTAACACCGAGGCCAAGTTCCTGATGCTCGAACACGCCTTCGAAAGACTCGGCTGCATCCGCGTGGGGTTCATGGCCGACGCGCTCAACGAGACCTCGCGGAAGGCAATCTCGCGCCTGGGCGCGAGGGAGGAGGGCACGTTTCGCAGCTACATCGTCAGGGCGGACGGTCAGATACATGACGCCGTCTTCTACAGCATTATCGAATCGGAGTGGCCGTCCGCGAAGGCGCGGTTGCAAGGGATGATGGCCCGGCCCGACCGCGGGGACGCCTGACGACGGCCCGCACCCGGCCGGACTTGGGCGTCTCTTTTACCGGGGACTCGCCGCCGCCCGCGTCGAACGCGCGGCGGCTGATGGCGGGCGTTAGATTCTTCGCCTCGCCAGGCGCTTATAAGCGTGTAACAGGGGTGGCGCAGGATACGTTGGCGGCGAGTCCTCGTGTGGGCCGCCGAGACTTAAGTGGAGGTGATGAAAGACATGAACCCGGCAAAACTTTCGTTGGATGTGAAGAGCTTTATTATCGGGCTGTTGACGGCGGCGCTGGTGTTCGTCCTGGCCTCCGGCCGCCCCGGTCAGGCCCAAAATGCGGGCGCTCAGTTCAGCATCTCGGCTGTGGACGACGGGGTATACATCCTTAATAGCGGGTCGGTATATTTTATGGAGAGGGGGCGGTGCCGGCCCCATTGCCAGTAGGGGGCGGCGGGCGCGGGC